>JABHJM010000014.1 GCA_018691995.1 Candidatus Iainarchaeum sp. | reverse complement strand
GGTCAAAGTAGCCACTTACAATATTTATTTTCATTAAACCATATCCGTCTTATGAGATTTACAGCGAGGACATCTATAAATTACCATATGTGGCAATGTATGGTCGTAGTTTCCATCAAAAAGCATATCTGTTCCACATGAGCATCTAGGCATTATATCAATTTCCAGGCAATTATACTAAATGTGTTTTTCCTCTTTAAAAGGATTTTAGTACAAGCCTAAAAAAGTGTCCTACAAATCGTGTGTTTTGTTATTAAATAAACTGACGTTAAGAAAAAAGAGTAAAACCTGTAACAGTTTTACTTTTTCTTTTTCTTAGCTCGAGTTTTTGCAGCTTTTTTTGCAGAAGCGCTTCTTTTAGCTTTATTTTTAGCTTTTGTTACTACTCCTTTTTTTGCAGCTTTCTTTCTTACTGTCTTTTTAGCAGCCTTTCTTCTTGCAGTAGTTTTAGCAGCTTTCTTTCCAGCTTTTTTTCTTACCGTCTTTTTCTTTGCTTTTGTCTTAGCGCCTTTTATAGCACGAAGTTTTGCTTTTAATTTTGATATTGGCATAATAATACCCTCCGTTTGTTGTTGCAATTAATACTTTGTTAAATAAAAAGCTTTGGTTTAACTAATTTACAATTTTTTTGAACACAAACAAACACACTAAAAAAATTACAGTCTTTACTCAAGATAAAAAATAAAAAAAATAAGAATTAGAACCTTGCACTTGCAAAGTTTAGGTTTTTCCAAAAACTAGATTATCTAATAATCTCGTCTTGGTTTTTTGTGTTTCTGAAAACAGTCTCTACAATATATAGGTCTTTCTCCATCCGGTTTGAATGGTACTTCTGTTTCCTGACCACATTCAGAACAAGTTACTTTGTGCATCTCTCTTCCGAATTTGTCTTTTTCATCCATTTTGATTACTCCTTTTAGTTAAGCATTTCTGCTATTTTATTTGTCCCCAATAAGTATTATAAACCCTCTTTTTTGCTTATTTTCAAAGATTTTCTCCTCTCACCACAAGTTTACTATCCCACCAACACATTACTATTTTTTAGGAATTTAGTGGGCAATAAGGAAGAATAAAGGATTAAATACAATTATAACTTTTCAAGCTCTTTTTGCATCTCGCTTCTAGCTTGTTCAATTACACCAACTACTCTTTTTGCATAACTTTGCATACTTGTAACACTTGTTGGAATTGCAAAAGGAACCCCTTGTTTGGTAACCATATGAATTTCATGTTTTGATTTTTTCTTTGAACCACCCACTTGAACTTTTCCACGAGTAAGTTTTTGAGCATGTTCTCGGCTTTCTGGAATCATTAACACAGTATGTTGCAAAGCAATTGCATTCTCAATTTGAGGATATTCTTTTTCAAGACCCTTTAAATTTCGAAACATCATACCTCGCACTTCTTTTGAAGAAGCCATAATCCCCAGCCCTTGAGTAAAAGATTTAGCATTTGCAATTCTTTGATAAAAATCTCCAAAGTATTCAAGTGTTGAAATCACATTTTGCACCCTTTTTCGTGGCGCTTCTCTTTTCTTTTTTGCAGCAACACGTTGTTGTTCCTCTTTTTCAGCTCTTCTTGTTTCTCGCACTACTTTTTTATCCCTATAAAATTTATATATTTTTGAAAGTTCCATTGGAGGAAGATAAGTTCTACCTTTTGAATTTTTAGCAGCACCTAAAAGCAAAGAAATTTCTCTGTCCACCTCAGCAATTAGTCTTGCTTGCCTTTGTTTTCCAGCTTCTGAAGCATCAAGAGATGCAGTTATTTCAGAAATAGCTTGCCCAATAATTTCAGTTCGTCTTTGAGCTTCTTTTCTTAATGAAACAGGATTTGCTAAAAATAATTCCACGCCGCTAGACCCTCGCATCAAAACACGCCCTTCCCCGCGTTCAATTATAGCCTTATTCCGTATTCCCCTTGAATATTTCAATGCCTCCCCGGCTGTTTTTGAAAATCGTATTTGTTCACCAAGAGTTTTTGAAAGCTCTTTTAATCTGGGATGTTTACTTGCTAATTTATCAATTTCTTTTTTTGCAACATTATATGAAGGCACTAATTTAGCTTGTATTCTTGTTGCTTCCCGCAAATCTCTTGCTTTTGATAACTTAGAATAAATATTCATTGCTGTTTGCAAATGTGGGAGTGAAGGTTCAAGCGCTTTTGCTTTTTTATCACCATATGTAATTCTTATTTTCCTAGCTCGTAGCGAATTAATTCTACTTGATATTTCTTTTCTTGTCGAAGGAACTCTCCTAAGAGCCCCCCACCTTATTTTGATTGGTTTACCAGCAACATCATACAAACGAGTGTTTTTTATTCCGCCTCGTCCTCTAACGTCAAGTGCTCTTATTGAAATTTGGCCTGTTTCTCCATGGACTCCTGCCCTTAGTAGATTCTCATGTTTAAATCTTGACATGTTATCAGATAAATTAGCTCTTCAGACTATTTAATTATTCGTTTTCTTTTAGAATGATTATATTCCCACGGCCCTTTTTGATTTTTTTTACTTTGCCAATTGCTTCAAGTTCAGCAATAATTAATGAGATTTTAGCTTCTCCAATTTCTGTTATCACATCTCTAATTTCTTTTTGAGTCAATCGATTTCCTCTTTTTTTTAGTAGTTCTAAAACTTGTCGGGCATACTTATCAAGATCATCAGTATTTTGACTTTTTCTTAGTTCTATTCTTTTTTCTTTTTTGGTTTTTGGCAACATATCTTTGCTTGCCAAAAATAATAAAATTAAAAGAATAATTAAAACAATAAATGAAATAATTAATCCAGAATAATCTTCTACCTTATCTTCTTTTTCAATAATTCCTTCTTCTAAATTAATATCATCAAGATCAAAATCAATTATTTCTTCATCAAAATCAAGCACAGGAAACATTATCAAGTCAATTACAAAATTACCTTCATTAGTAATAATTACATTTTGATCGTCAGTATAAATTAAATCTCCTTTTTCATAGTATTCAGCATGAATTGCATATTCTCCAAGTGGCGCCTCAAAAGAATACACTCCTTCTGTTGAAATATCTCGTTGTATCGGAGAAGTATTTATCTCAACAATTACTTCATCAAGTTTTTCAAAATTATACCATTCAAAAACTTCACCAGTTATAGTTGCTGAAAACGAAACATTTAGTAATACTAAAAAAAACAATATTAAAAATAACTTTCCCATATGAATTAGTTTTAAATAAATGCTTAAAAATCCTTCCTAACAAAAAAGAAGCCCGAATAAAGTTTTAATTTAAAATAAACGTCTTCATAAAGTATTAATTTTATTCAAAAAAAAGTAAGTTTATAAACAATAAAATACTCAATCCCCACAAGAAAAAATTTAATAGGAGGAACAAATATGAAAAAAGTATTAATAATTTTATTGGCAATAATGCTTTTGGGAACTGTGTTTGCAGAGGATTCTAATGATCCACTAACAACTGTTAATCCAGTACTAGTAGATGCACAACCATTACCTACCTTACATTCAGATTTAAATGATGGTAATGCTCCTGCACAATTACCCCCAATAGTAGGTAAACCCAAACCAGCTAAATTACCAATCAAAAGAATGAAATATAATATAGAAAAAGCAAAAGAAAACTATACAAAAGCAAGAGCTAGAGTTATAGATGCAAAGGGCGAATATGCTACTGCAAAAAAACAGTTACAAGCAAAACATACAGCATACAAAAAGCTTGTACAAAGATATAAAGATGCAAATGGTGGAATTAGAGAAAAATACCAACATGAAATTAAAGAAAAAACTGTTGAAATTCTTTCTAATCAAGCAGATGCTCTAATAAAGAAACTCTTGCATTTGCAAGAAGAAGGATATGCTCCAGAAGATACAAATGAATGGATCGCACAATTAGAAGAAATAAAAATTCTAATGGAATCTGACGATGTAAATCGAACAGAAATCATATCTTCAATAAAAGAAATAAGGGACGACTTGATACCTTTGATTAAGTATCGTGTTCAACAAAGAGCTGCAAGAGCACTCGACAATAAATTCCAAGCAATTTTCAAAAAGTCAGCTAATGCAGTTGAAAGAGTTACTACTTTAGCAGAAAAACTTTCTGAAAAAGGATATGACACAACAAATCTAGAATTAGCAATCGGGACATTTGAAGGAAAAATTGCAGAAGCTGAAATAAAATATGAAGAAGCTAAAGCACTTTGGAAAGATGCAAATACTGCTGTGGACAAGCACAAAGTTCTAAGGCAAGGATTTGAAATTGCAAAAGAAACAAATCGGATAATTCTTGATGGGTTCCATGAACTCAAAAAGGCACTCCAAGAGATAAGGGACCAGCAACCAAATCTTCCAGATGTAAGCACTGACACAAATAATGAAGGAGACAGTAACGCATAAATACAAAACGTTATAAAGGAGTAATTCTAATAGTATTTAGAATTACTCTTGAGGTGTTTTTTGATGGAAAAAATGATTGCGATATTCGTTGTTTTGTGCATAGCATTCTTCATAATAGGGTGCACCCAGTCAGAGCCAGTTTCTGATGTAAATCAAGATGGATCTGAACTTGCTGAAGTTGACCATACATTGGATGATTTATCAAACGAATTGTCTGACATAGAAAATTTAATCAACGAAAGTGAATTTGATCTTGAAGATTCTGGACT
>JABHJM010000017.1 GCA_018691995.1 Candidatus Iainarchaeum sp. | reverse complement strand
AATACTCTTTCAATCTTTTTTTCACTTAAAAGTTTTTTTGCTTCTAAACCTTCTTTTGTTATTTTAGCTGTTCGTTCTGTAGACGATTTTTTTTCAACAAGTCCTCTTTTTGATAAATCAATTATTTTTTCTACTTCAATTGTTTTTTGGTCAACAACATCTTGTAATAAATTTCGCACATCAAAACTCTCTTGTTCTTTTGCAACCCCTGTTTCTTCAATTTCTCCACCGGCAATTATTATGAATGCTTTTCTTTTATTTATCCCAAGCGCTGCTGTGAATGCATTCTGCGAAAGAGCAGTTTCTTTTTGCAAATCTGAAAATGAAGCTTTTCCCCCAAGTTTTGTTAATGTTTCAAGAAAAATGTTTTCAGGCATTCCTTTTGTAAGAGCTTCTTTTCCTTCTTTTGTTAAAGAAAGGTTTTCTGATTCTTTTTCTTCTACTTTAGCTAAACCTTTTTCATTAAGCCAAGCTACAGCCCTTCTAACTGAATCGATCCCAACACTTGAACCTTTTGCTAATTCCAAAATAGATCTTTCTTCTTCGCCAAGAAATGCAAGAACTTCTCTTTCTATTTTGCTGAGCTGTTTAACTTTCTCTAACATGCACAGATTAACCATAATGGTTATTTTAAAGCTTGTGAATGTGACAAAAAACGACAACATTTTAAGCAAATAAGTACTAATAATAGCTATGGGTGACGATAAATCTTCAGGCAAAGTAGATTCTTGGTTTGGAAAAATACAAAACTATGTAACTGGGATCATTGGAGCTTTTGTAGCATTTTTATTCCTTATTTTTGCAGCTGGAGCTGCATTTGCACTATTTGTAGCTGAAGCTTGGCCTGAAAAAGCATTTTTGGTTGTTTTGATTCCAGCAGCTTCTGGAATACTTGCTTATTATAATCGAACCTATGCAACTATTGCTTTTATTGCACTGATTGGACTTGTAATTCTTTTATAATTTTTTTATTGACAATTAACGAACTTTCAAATACTATTTTTAATTAAATAAAAAAGAAACATTTCTATGAAAGGATTCTTTTCAACAATATTTGTAATTGCCACCCTATTAATTTTACTTACTTTTAATGGCGTTTTGTTAAATACAACAAATCAATTGGATTCTTTAGAAAATGACTTAATGATTCTTGAAAATGCAAGTATGAAAAGAGTTGTGATAGAAAATAATATCGATCGAATTATTCAACTTGAATTAGAAGAGCAAATGAATGAAGAAAATTTTAATTTGATATTAATTCAAACAGAAATTAATTCTTCTCTTCTAAAATATTTACAAAACAAAGCAAGCGCAACTAATATTTTTTTTGAAAATAAAATCCCTTTGAATTTAGAATATTTGATGCTAAACAGTAGCGCATATTTGCTTGAAATTAAGGGAATAAAATATGCTGAATATTCTTACACATCACTTCCATTCATGGACACAATTGTTTCTAGTAAACTTGGAAAAGATTCTATAATTTATTTTAAAATTCCTGTTGGATATACCATCCAGGTGATTAGGTGAATAGTTTAGATGCAATTATTGCAATGCTTATTTTACTTACAAGCTTGGCTTTATTACTTGGAAGCTTGGCAGAACAAAATAAATATCTTGAACAAGGAAATGAAATTATTCATGCAAAAATGAATGTTTTTGAATGTATGAGCATAATTGATGGAATTTATTCCAATTCAGTTGACACTTATGAAAAAGAATTAGATTGCTTTGTTGATGAGGGAAAAATAAAGGCAAAATATAATACTGTTCAAAAAGTTGTTAGTGTTATTCCAAAAATCCAAAAAGAACATTTTTTAGAGGTGGGGACAGTTGATCACTACAAGTAAGGGATTAATTTTTTCCATGGACGCCCTTGTGGCTTTTATAATTGTTTTATCCATGTTACTTATTTTTGTCTTAACAATAAATAACAACGGAAACAATTTAACACAAAATGTAGGACACTTTTTTCTTGAAGAAAAAGTTATGCTAATTGCAGATTCGCTTGTTAAAAATCACAATGAAGAAAATAATTTGCTTGGTTCTGCCACAATAGATCTTGAAAAGAAAAGAGTAAAATCAAACGAACTTAACCTTGCTAATTTTAATAATTTAAAATCAATTAAACAAGATGACTTTTTTATTAAAAGTGTTTCTTACAAAACCAATTTTAAAAAAGAAAAATGGATTATTGAAAATAAAATTGGAGAGTGTTTAATTGTTAAGAGATTTGCTTTGATAGATGGTGTAAAAGGAATTATCTTTGTCGAGGGATGTAAATGAAAAGGGGAATTGTTTTTTCTTTTGAAGCACTAATCGCACTTCTTTTTTTTGCAACAATTTTGATAAGTTTGCCCTCTATCCCAGATACTTCTTTGAAAGAATTATTAATTTTAGAACAAGAAAATGATCTTTTAAAAGTTTGGAGTATTGATTTTCCAAATGAATTTGAAATGAAAAATGATGCTAGCTTGATGTTTGAAAATTATGAATTATTTTTAGATAATAAAAAAATTTATGGAAATATATCTAAAAAAAATAGTATTGCAAGCGAAGTAATAATTGTTGATGATAATTTAGTTGAAAGAATAATTCGAATTGTTGTTTATTTTGATTAATTAAAATAAATTTCTGTTTTGCCTTTTGTTTTTGTTAAAATTATTTCAAATTTTGAATCAAACTCATGTGAAAAATTTTGTTTAGAATTTGTTTGAATAATAAATGATTTTTGTTTTGTAAAAACAGTAAGTTGGTTATTTTGCATAGAAATTGAAATGTCTTTTGTTGGAACAAACTCAAATGTTTTCTTTGAACCATCTGCTAAAAATTCAAATAAAGAAAATTGCTCTTCAAGTTTTTGAGAAATATTTTTTGCAAGCATTGTGTCATTTGCTTGTACAAATTGGTCCACAGAATAATTTATTGCTGGAAGTGCAATTGCAAGAGCAGAAAAAAATGCAGCTAGAATCAATAAATATTCTAAAGAGACCTGTGCTTGCACCTTTTTACTGAATTTTTTATCAAAAAATCCTTGTACATTCATATGTCATCAATTTTTTCGAATACACTTTCAGCAGTTTCTTCAAGTTTTTGTGATCCTTCTTCTGAAGTTGCTTGTAATTGGCTCACAAGCACTAACACAACCGCTACTACAGCCGCTAAAACAATTATTAGTTCTACTGAGATTTGTGCTTTTTCTTCTGTAAAAATGTTACTCATAACAAAAAATGAGTTTTTGAATGTTTAAAAAGTTAATTTTGTTTTCGTTAAAAGACGAACTTTTGTAATTGTTAATTATATAAAGATGTTGTGTTCAATTGTTTGACATGAACAAGAAGAGCGCTTGGTATTTTTCGCCAAAGGAAAAAAAAGACTTATTAATTTCTTGGGTTGTCCTTAGTCTTGCTTTCACTTTAGTATTATTACGAGTTAGACTCATTGGAGATCTCTTAAACAGTGGAAAACCATTGCCTTTAGAATTGGCCGTTCTTATTGCATTTGTAGCTGTTGGAACTGGATTTGTTTTTCATGAACTTGCACATCGTCAAGCTGCTAGACACTTTGGTTTTCATTCAGAATATCGTGCATGGTACCAAATGTTAGGATTAGCCGTTGTGTTTGCTGCTGTTACTGGTTGGATTATTGCTGCACCTGGAGCAACTTACTTTTTTGGACAAAATGTAACAAGAAAACAAAATGGAATTATTTCTCTTGCTGGCCCTGCAATAAATTTAATCTTAGGATTTTTATTTTTAACACTTGGATTTTTAATTATTGGAAGTTTTGTTGGAAATATTTTAATTGCCGCATCAATGATTAATTTTTTCTTTGCATTCTTTAACCTATTACCTATTTTGATGCTTGATGGATCAAAAGTAGTAGCGTGGAATCCTTTAGTTTGGATTGTGTCAATTGCTATTGCTGGAATAATGTCTTTTATGCCAGAATTATTTATTGCATTAATTAGTTTTGCTTTTTAACGAACATAACTTGGTCTAAAATCAAGAGCATTTTCTTTGAATTCATCATATGCTTTTTCACTAGTTTCATCTATTGTTGGTTTCATTTTATTCAAGATTTTTTCAAAGTGTTCTTTTTTAATTGGAAATGGTTTTAGATTATTTTCTTGTAAAACAAGCAATGCTGCTTCACGAACCATTCCCTCAAGATCTGCTCCACTAAATCCTTGTGTTGCAACTGCTAAATCTTTTATGATAACTCCTTTATCTAATTTAACATTTCGAGTATGTACTTTTAGAATTGCTTCCCTTGATTTTTGGTCTGGTGCTGGCACCATAATTAATTTATCTATTCTCCCTGGCCTTAAAAGAGCATTATCAATTAAATCAGGCCTATTTGTTGCTGCTATAAAAATTACATTATGCAATGGTTCAACACCATCAACTTCTGTGAGTAATTGATTAACTACTCTTTCTGAAACATTATTTCCAGAACCGCTTCCTCTTTTTGTTGCAATCGCATCAATTTCATCAAAAAATATTATACATGGAGCTACTTGTCTTGCTCTTCTAAAAATTTTTCTTATTCCCTTTTCACTTTCTCCAACCCACATACTTAATAGTTCTGGACCTTTTATTGAAATAAAATTAGCTTCACTTTCTGTTGCTATTGCTTTTGCAAGCATTGTTTTTCCTGTACCTGGGGGACCATATAATAACACTCCTTTTGGAGGGACAATTCCCATTTCTTTGAAAGCGTGTGGTTTTTTAAGTGGCCATTCGATTGCTTGTTTTAATTCTTCTTTAACATTTACCAAAGATCCAATATCCTCCCAATGAATATTTGGCACTTCAATTGTAAATTCACGTAAACCTGAGGGTTGAACATCTTTTAGAGCTTCTATAAAATCAGCTTTGTTTATTTTTAATGTTTCAAGTATTTCAACTGGGATTGGTTCATCTTCTCCAACTTTTTCAATTTCTGGCAAGTATCTTCTAAGAGATTTCATTGCTGCTTCTTTTGTGAGGGCTTCAAGATCTGCTCCAACAAAACCATGTGTAAGATCTCCAAAATAACTTAAATCAAATTCTGATTTTTTAACCAGTTTCTTTTCAGCCATTTCTTTTATTATTTTCCACAATTGGTGAATTGTTAATTTTGTTTTTGCTTCTGGATTGTATATTGGTAAAATAGAAGATGCATCAATTGTTTTATTTGCTTTAATAATATCATAAATTAATTTTTCATCAGCTGACATTTTTCCTTCGAATTTTAGTGCAGAATAATCTTTTGCAAGAGGCATTCCACGTGTGTGAATACTTAGGATTTGATTTCTTGCTTTTTTATCAGGAATTCCAAATTCTATTTCACGATCAAACCTTCCAGGTCTTCTAAGTGCTTCATCAATTGAATTAATTCTATTTGTTGCAGCCATTACTACAACTTCTCCTCTTGAAGAAAGCCCATCCATTAGTGAAAGAAGTTGTGCTACAACACGTCGTTCAACTTCTCCAACAACTTCATCTCTTTTTGAAGCAATTGAATCCATTTCATCAATAAAAATAATACTTGGTGCATTTTCTTCTGCTTCTTGGAATATTTTTCTTACTCTTTCTTCTGCTTCCCCAACAAATTTACCCATTACTTCTGGAGCACTAACTGAAATAAAATGAACTTGTGCTTCATTTGCAACTGCTTTTGCAAGCAAAGTTTTTCCTGTACCTGGAGGACCATAAAGCAAAATTCCTTTTGGTGGAACGATCCCCAACTTTTGAAATAATTCTGGATGTTTCATTGGTAGTTCTACCATTTCACGAACTTTTTTTACTTGTTCAGAGAGTCCACCAATATCTTCATAAGCAACTCTTGGAATTCCTTCAAGTGCATCTTTTACTGGTTTTTCTTTTAATGAAAATAGTGTTGTGTCTGTTACTTTCACCATTGTTCTTGGTTGTGTGTCAACTACTTTGTAAATAAAACCGCTTCCAAAAACACTAACCCAAACATTATCCCCTATTGTTAGGGGTCTGCCAAGAAATGATTTTTTTAGTATTCGTTCATAACCTGATGCAATAATTCTAACTTCTTCAATTGGTGCTAACACTACTCTTTTTGCTTCTTTTGGAACGCTTTTTCGCACCTTTACTTTTTCTCCAAGCCCAACTCCAGCATTGTGACGAATAAAAGAGTCCATTCTGATTATGTTCCTACCTTCATCCTCGCTTCTAGCAGGCCACACAATTGCAGCTGTTTTCTTAGAACCTTCAATTTCAACTATGTCCCCAGAAGTTATTTTTAGCGTAGTCTTTGTTTGTTTGTCAAGAGTAACAATGTTCCTACCAACGTGAGTTGGATCCGGATCCTGAACTTGTAAGATAAAATCTTTGCCTTCCAACATAAACACCCAATTAAAATAATTAAACCTAAAAAAGGATTAAAAAGCTAACCAACGATTTCGAATTTCCCATTCGGTAATAAAGATAGTATTTCTTCATTATTAAAGATAAGTCCTTTTTCTTTGTATTTTTCTTGTAATAATTTAGCAGTCTTATTTTTTTCAACTGTGCCAAATTTTAATTCATATACCCTAATACATTTCTTTTTTATTGCATCAAATGGGCCACACATCAATATTTTTTCTTTTTGAAGATAACCAATTGCACAAGAAAGTGTTGTTTTTTTAAACCAATTTCTTTCACCATAAATCATAAATGCTCCTGTTCCAAGACTTGTTCCACTTGGTGCTCTTTTTGAAACTTGATTTGGTTTCACTGAGTATGCATCTGCACTTGATTGTCCACTTTCAAATGCTTTTGAAAATGTTGCTGCAAACATAGCAGCTTCTTTCATTGATAGTTCTGGAACTGCATTCATTTTTGAATCAGATAATTTAATTATACAATGTGGAGCTCCATATACTTCTGCGTGAAAATAAATATCTTTTTTATCCATATATTTTTTTACAATTTCTTCATTTTGTATAGCTGTCTTTCCACCCACAACTAGTAAACCATCACTTGTAAAAAACCAACGATATTTTTCAAACCATTTTGCTTTTCTTACTTCTTTTTTCTTAACAATTACTTTTTTTTCTGCAATTTTTTCTGTTATCACAATTGCTTTTTTTAATCCAAGTATTTTTTTTCTTGCAAGTTTTGATTTTTGAAAATACGCGGTTGCATTTTCTTCAATTGTCTTGTCTAAGTCAAGTTCGATTTCCATTTTTAATCTAAGCCTTTTGATCGTCTTAATAATTGAATTATAGAATCTGTTCTTGAACCTCTTTTAAAAGTTGGTTCTGTTAGGTAAAACACTTGTCTATCTTTAACTACTTCATAGTATTGAGGTATTTTTTTTACATAATGTTCTTGAAGATTTTTGTGGTATGCTTCAACATCTTTGTAGAATTGAAAACTCATCACATTGTAATTTCCTGAACCCATTATTGAATTTAGTGCATAAACGTGCGGATCAAGATTTACTGCTTCTAAATATTTGTCAATCAATTCTGTTTTTGAAAAGTCAAGTTGTAGTAATTCTACTGCTTCTAATTTGTAACCTAGTTTCCAAAGGGCAATTTTTGGACCAAAACCTGAAAGAATTTCTTCTTTTTTAAGAAAATCAAGTGAACCTTTTATTGTAGCTAAATGATACTTTGTTTTATTCTTTATTCTCCTTAGATTTGGTTGAGTAGAACCCTTGTCAATTAGTGCTTTTAGTATATTTAGTCTTATTTCGTCATCTATTTTCATTTTCTGTGCCATCTTTTATTCCCCCAAAAATCTTCGACAATCCCCAAAAATTCGGCATTTGTATGAAATAAATACATGCTAAAGTATATAAATGTATTTTTTGTTACACTTTAACTCCATCAATCCTTAATAAGAAAAAAGAACAATAGTATGTTACAATTGGAGGGGATAGTTGAGAGACTAAAAAAAATTATAAAGTTGTAGGAGGATTGTGGGTAGGCTCACCAGGCTAAACTGTTTCTTTTCCATGCTCCAATCCTCTTACAAATAATCTTATTTCTTTTTTGTTTTCACTATACTCGCTTTCTTTCTCCACGAATCTTTTGTTTTACAATTCATATCAATACACATTTTGTATTCTCGCCCTTTATTTTTCACCCTAATTACTGGTACACCACACACAGCACAAAGTTCTTTTGTTGTTATGATTGTCCCTTTTTGAGGAAGTGGGAATGAATTTGTACACGCTGGATAACTATTACACCCAACAAAACGTTTTCCACTTTTACCTTTTCTTGAAATTAAATCTCCACTCTCACACTTATTACATTTTCCAATCACATTGTTTGTGCTAATTGACTTTTTTATTTCAAGTGCAAGTTCTGACCTATGTTCTAGAAGAGTATCAATCACTTCATGCAATTTTTTAACAGAATCACTCACTACCCCTTCTAAATTTTTATTTCCTGCTGCAATTTCATCCATTTCTTTTTCTAACCCCGCAGTCATTTCTGGTTTTGTCACAACCTCACAATGTTTTTCAAGAGAAGAGATTACTGCAATTGCAACTGTGCTTGCTTCAATACTTTTACTTCCCTTTATATAATTTCTAAAAAATAATTTTTGAATAATTGCTGGACGAGTTGATTTTGTTCCAAGATTATTTTTTTCCATTAATTTGATTAATGAACCTTCACTATACCTTCCCGGGGGTTGCGTTTCTTTTTCAACCATATCTATTTTTGTAACATCTACCTTATCACCAACATTTAAATTTGGAAGAAACACTTCACTTAATTTACTATAATAATAAATTGCTTTCCAACCTGCATCAAGTATTACTTGACCTCTTGAAATAAACTCTTCTTCTTTTCCTTCAAAGTACACCCCCACATTTTCTGTTTTTGCATCAACATATAAAGTTGCCAAAAATCTTCTTGCAATTAATTCATAAACTTTCCACTCATCTGGACTTAAAGCTGATTTTTTTACAGGAGCAACTGGATAAATTGGAGGGTGGTCTTTTGTTTCTTTTCCTTTTGAAGGAACTATTTTTTCTTGATCAAGCACTTTCTTTGTATCCTTTGCTAATTCTTCAACAGTAACCAATTTTTTTAAAATTGCTTTAAGATCAATTGTTTTTGGATAAGCTTTGTTATCTGTTCTTGGATATGAAACAAAACCTTTTTGGTATAATGATTCTGCTGTTGACATTGCTTTTCCAACTGAAAGTTTTATTGATGCAGCTGCACGCAAAAATTCTGTTGTATTAAAGGGGGTTGGCTTTTTGAGTGTTTTAGTTTTCTTATCAACTTTTTTTACAATTAATTCTTTAATATCTTTATCAATTACACTTTGTGCTTTTTCTTTTTCAAAAAACTTCTCAGTTTTATGTTGGGCAAGGAATACTTTATCTTTTTTACAATGTGCTACAATCTCCCAATACTTTTTTTTCAAAAACGCCATTCTTTCTTTTTCCCTATTAACAACTAATGCAAGAGTTGGTGTTTGAACTCTTCCTACACTTAAAAAACTTTTTCCAAGTTGTCCTGAAGTGATTGAAATAACTCTTGTTAACACCGCACCCCAAATAAGATCAATTTCCCTTCTTGCATCTGCAGAATGTGCAAAATTATAATCAAATTCTTCAAGTTCATTAAATGATTTGTCCATATCTTCTTTTGTAATAGCTGAAAAGTAAGCACGAGTTATTTTGACATTTTTATTTGTTTGTTTGGCATAATTAATTGCTTCAAGACCTATTGCTTCCCCTTCCCTATCTGCATCTGTTGCAATAATCATTTCTTTTGCATCAGGAGCAACCGCTTTTATTCCATCAATAATCCGATATTCTTTTTTTGAATACAAAACTTTTGCACTTGCAAGTTTTTTAAAATCGGTTTTCATCCAATTAGAATATTCCTTTGGAAATTCAACATCACTAATGTGCCCTCTTAGTGGAACCAAAATTATTTCCTCACCCTTGTAATTGAATTGAAATGTTCTAGCCCCAGCAACATTAATTTGTTTAACATCACCATCTGCTAAAAAGGAGGCAATTCTTTCACCTGCAATTGCCTTCTCTGAAATAATTAGCTTCATAAAACAAAAGTATAAAAAAAAGGTTATAAATACAAGTGCAAATTCGACAATATTAGATTTTATTCTGCAAAGTCTTTGTTGGCAAAGTTACACTCTTTTTTAGTTCACTAAGAACAACCATTGTTTTTAGGTCAATTACTCCATCAATCAAACCTAGTTGATTAATAAATTTTTCAGCAGTTTCAAGATTTGGCACAATTAATTTTGCAATTAAATTATATTCGCCTAATATTTGATATAATTCTAAAACAAAATCCATTTCATTCAATTTTTTTATAATATCTTTATGTTTTGAAACTTCACTTCTTATTTGAACAAAAATAGGATTTTCATAACCAAGAGCTTTGTAATTCATATCTACCGAAATACCTGCAATTACCCCTCTTCTCTTAAGAGATTCAACTCTCTTTTTTATTGCAACATCAGTTAATTTTGTTTCACGTGCAATTGCCGAAAAACTTGCTCTTCCATCCTCAAGTAATGCCTTAAGTATTATATGATCTATTTTATCTAAAGAAACCAAACCAAAAAACCCCATATTGTTAAGAAACCTAATCAATTACTTAAGTAATTAAACCAAACTAATATAAAAAGCTTGTTTTCCTAAACAACTTGGTTAATAATCCAAATAATTTGACTGAAAAAAATACTTTTTGCTTACATTATAAAATTGTTTTTGTTTATAGATACTTAATGGAATTAGTTGAAGAAAAGATACAAATAATTGCTAAAGAGATTCAAGAAGCAAATGCAACCCCTTGGACTGTAACAAAAATAATTAAAGCATTAAGTAAAATGAATTCTGGAAATGAAAAAAAGCTTAGAGAAAAAGCACTAGAATTAATTTTAGAACTTGACCCAAATGCTGCTACAATTTATGAACGATTTAATAGTATGAAAGTATACACTTCAAAAGAATTAGCTGAGAATTTTAATCGTGGACATATTATTACTTCACTTTTAAAAGAAACAAGTATTTCAAGAAGTGTTGCTGAAAAAATAACTCGTGAAGTTGAAGAACAAATAAAGGATGCTAAAATAAATTTTCTTACTACTGGGCTTATTCGCGAACTTGTTAATACTAAATTAATTGGATATGGTTTTGAAGGAGTAAGAGATAAATATGCTAGACTTGGAGAACCTTCTTATGAAATAAAAAAGAAACTAGACAAGACTCCTTATTCGGGGGAACAAGTTCGAGAATATAATAATTTATTAGTTCTTCCAAAAAATGCACGTAAACTACATTTTGATGGAACTATTTTTATTGAAGATATTGAAGGTTTTTCTCACCGTCCATTTTCATATGCTTTCATTGCAGAACAAAAAGAAACCTTGGAGAAAACAATTGGAAAAAATATTAAAACTTTAGTTCAAAAAAGAAATAACTTCTATTTAACTCCAAATATTTATGGGCTTACATATGCATGTGCACCATTCATAAAAAATTCTGTACAAGTTAAAAAAGCAAGTTCTTTATTAAAAGAAATGTTAAAGATACCTTCGCAAGGATTCACAACATCTCTTGAATTATTTACTCCTGCAAAATTAAGTGAATTCTCAGAACACAGATTAAGGGCGGCTGAACTTTCTGACAATTTGGTTGAACAAAAAAATGCTGTTGTTGGAGTTGATTCAAAATATTGTTTAAAATTAATAAAAACAAAAGGAAGACATTTTAACATTCTAAATAATTCAAGTCAAGAGTACTTTCCATTAAATAATCGGTTTTTTTCTAAAACACAAGGAATAGATCTTTTTGTAAACATAAATCTTGAAAATATTGCAACTGGTGTTGACGAATTCTTTATTGAACTTGAAAATATAAGCAAAGATATTGAAAAATTAAAAGATGTAAAAAGAAAACTATTGTTAAAAAAGAAATATAACAAAGAGTATAAAATTGAAAATATGAAAACTGGAATTGGGTTAACAAATTTGTTTAAATTAGGGGAAAATTTTGAAAATGAAAAGACAATGGAATTTGCAAAAAAAACATATAGGGAACTTGCAAAATTATTTCCAAAAGATTTATTTTTTGGTTTGTCAAACGAAGTCGTTCGTGAAAAGTTCTCAAAAATAACTGGGAAAGAAATTTTATCACAAGAAGTTCTTGGTTTTGAAGAATGTTTAAATTCAAAGAAATGTTGTTTTACTGGAAAAGCTGGAAGTATACGCGAAGTTAATGAGTTGCTTGATAAAAAAGTTAAACAAATAGAATTTATTAGTTAAATTTTTCCGCCCTTTACTTTTTCTCTCAAGCGAACAGCATCAATTTTGACAGCCTTTCTTGTTTTTACTTTTGAATGCATTACTTCGGTTTCTCTAATCAAACTATATTTCAAAATAAATGCATATGATTTCATTTGTTCTAAAAAAGGCACTATTCCAATTAACAAAATAATAAATGAAATTCCAACTCCTGGAAGCCCAAACAATTCTAGTACAAATTCTATTACAATCGAAATAAAAATTAAGATTGATCCAACTATTAAAATCAAAATGCTTGTTAGTGGATTAGCTAACCAAAATTCAATGCTTTTTATTATCCCTGGGAATATTTTTGCTTCATCAAGAACAATACTTTGAGGAACATACATTAACAACATTGTAACTACAAAACTGATTACCATTGTTAATGCGACTACCCCAAACGCAAGACCAATTGATGAAATAATATACAATACAATTGCAAGTATTAAATAAAAAATAAATATTTTTGCAGAAGCTTTCTTCATTAAAAAATTCCAATATGTGTCAAAGTCCATTCTTTGAACATCACGTTTAACCGAATACACTGTTAGTGTAATGAAAAAAGAAAATATGTATAGGAAAATAAGCCCCAAAACAATTCCAATTATTGAAAGAATAGAAAAATTAAATGAAAGGAATGCTGTTCCTGAAGCAAGAAAGAACTGTTCAAAGAATACGAATAAGAAAAGAAATGCTAAAAGCATACCAAAACTGATGATTACTTTTAGATTTGCTTGATATTCTTCAATTGACCTTTTCAAAATTAATCTAAACATAATAGATTATTTATAAAAAAAGTTTAAAAAACAAGCCAGTTTAGAGCAATTTTCCCTTAAAGAAATGCGAATATGCCTCTATAATCTCTACTTCTGCGAATTGACCCAATTTTTTTGGAACAAGAACTGGACGATAAGTGTTGGTTCTTGCAACAAAATAGTCCTTTTGAGCCTTATCTGACACAAGTGCTGTGAACTTTTGCCCAATTAATTCTTTATTTTGTTCTAACATTTGTTCTTTTAGAAGAGCCGTTACTTCTCTACTTCTCTCTTTTTTTTCCATTTCACTTATTTGACCTTCAAAATCATTTGCAACAGTTCCCTTTCTTTTCCCATATCTTGAAATATTAACAACTAAGGGCTTGAATTTTCTTAAAGCACTAATTGTTTGTTCAAAATCTTTTTTTGTTTCAGTTGGAAAACCAACAATTACATCTGTTGAAATTGTTAAATCTGGAATATTTTTTTTAATAAAATTAATACATGAGAAATAATCTTTTGTAGAATATTTTCTATTCATTTTTTTCAAAACTTTATCCGAACCTGATTGAAGAGGAAGATGAAGAAACTTGTATACCCGCTCATCTTCAAATATTTTAATTAATTCTTTTTTTATTTTCAAAAAATGATTTGGATTCATCATCCCAAGTCTAATTCTATACTCGCCTTTATTTTTTAAAAGAGTTTTTAATAAAGTTGGGAGATTTGTGTTTATGTCATACCCATAACACCCAAGATCTTGTGAAGTAATCCACACTTCTTTTGAATTTTTTATTGCTTTTTTAAATGCAGTGTTTATTTCTTCAATTGAATATGATTTTAAGTCCCCTCGTGCAATTTTTGTTGCACAATATGTACAATTGCCAAGACAACCAACTGAAATTGGAATTATTGAAACATGTTGGTGAGTTTTTTTATGAGAAATTTTTGGAGAGAAAGTTTTTGTTTTAATTCCAAGTGCTTCACATAAAGATTCAAGTTTTGTATCAAGAACGATAATGTCTTTTGATATTTTTTGAATTTCTTTTTTGTTTGTTGCTGCCAAACAACCAGTAATAATTATTTTTGTTTTTTGTTTTTTTTCTTTTAACATTTTTTCAATTCTAAAAAGCATTCTTTGCTGCGTAACCAATTTTACTGAACACGTATTAATAATAATAAAATCTGCTTCTTTTGAATTATTTGTTTTTTTGAAATTGTTTTTTTCTAAAAAAAATGCGATTTGTTCCGTCTCACCAATGTTTAGTGAACAACCATATCCTTCAACATAAAATTTTTTCATCTAAATCACTAAAATAAAGTTTTTTGGAAAAGTAATTAATTTTCTTTTTTCTTCTTTTTCTTTTCTAGTTGTTCAAATGCGAACAATGGAAGCCAAACAGCTAATATTCCAAGAACAAATGTTAAGAAAAAACTTTCTCGAAGTTCAGGCCAATATTTTACAGATATTACTAAAGGTAAAGTATCTGAACAATTTCTTTGTGCGTTTGCATAATTTTGTTGATTAATCATATTCGTTGTATTATTACATTCACCTGTTGTTGCTTCAACAAAACAAGTATGTAATGAGTATTGTTTTACTGATTGAATTGTTTGTCCAGAAGTACATTCGAGTATTTCTGTTGAACCAGACGCACTATTCGCCCACTCTCCATAATACCACATTAAATTAATAAAAAATCCACCAAATAAAACTGCCAACATTATTATCAAAAATATTATTGAAATTGCTTCTTTTGTTTCAAAATGATTATTCCACCATCTAATAAAGAAATAACCAATAACCATTCCTGCAATTGGTGCAAACCAATACATTATTGAAACCCATTCATTGTATGGAAGTAACAAACCAATAACTGGAACATCACGTAATCCAGAAAGTCCACTTTGCAAAGTACAAGTTGATGAAACGTCTCTTGGATGAATGAATAGTCCAGTACATGCTCCGCCAAGGACCCACATTATTACAAATACAATAACAAGCCATGCCATTACAATCTGCATTTTTTTATTTTTATTTAGTTTCAATAAAACACCTTTCTAATAAGATAAAGAACTAGTAATACTCTTTTAATCCTTACCCTAGCTATTTCTAATATGAGCATTGAGCTTCCCTGGGTTGAGAAATACCGTCCAAATACACTTGACGATGTTGTTGGGCATGACGAGATAACAAAAAGGCTCAAAAGCTATCTTGCTAATAAAAATACTCCAAATATGATGTTTTCTGGACCTGCTGGAACAGGAAAAACTTCTTCTTCAATTGCACTTGCAAGAGAACTTTTTGGAGAAAACTTTGAACAAAACTTCTTAGAACTTAATGCATCTGACGATAGAGGAATTGATGTTGTTAGAAATACAATCAAGGATTTTGCAAGAACATTGGCATTTGATGCTGGATTTAAAATAATATTTTTAGATGAATGTGATGCGTTAACAAATGATGCTCAACAAGCACTAAGAAGAACTATGGAAAAGTATACAAAAACATGTAGATTTATTTTAAGTTGCAATTATTCTTCAAAAATAATTGAACCAATTCAATCACGATGTGTTATTTATAGATACAAACCACTTAATTCAAAAGATATTGAAGCACATATCAAAAATATTTCAAAAAAAGAAGATCTTAAAATTGATGATGGCGCAATCACTGCAATTAACTATGTTAGTTCTGGAGACCTGCGAAAAGCATTAAATATTTTACAAGCAACTGCTTCTCTTGAAAAAACTATTACTGAAGAAAGTGTTTATAGTGTTTCTAGCCGTGCAAGACCTGAACAAGTTAAAGAAATGATTCAACTTGCTCTTGGTGGAAAGTTTTTAGATGCACGAACTAAACTTGATGAATTAATGTATGAGTATGGAATGAGTGGGGAAGATATTGTAAAACAATTATATCGTGAAACTATGAGCTTGGAAGAAAAAGAATTATCTGAAAAAATAAAGGTTGAACTTGTTAATATTATTGGCGAATATGATTTTAGAATTGTTGAAGGAGCAAATGAACGAATTCAACTTGAAGCTTTACTCGCACAATTTATGAAATTTAAATAGTTAAGTCCACTCACTTAAACGGTGCTGTGTTTTGAAATGTTTTATTAATTCTGATTTCTTTTTGTATTTTTGCATAGGGACAGTTAATTTTTTTGACAAAAACTCTAATGCTAAATCCATACTAGAAAAATCTAATGCTTTTTCTTTTAATGCTGCACGAACATTTTCCCTTATTTGCCACACTCCAAGAGGGACTGCATAATCTTGTCCAATTTCACGAAATATTATTGCAGCACAACTAATTTTTTCTTTTACTAAATATTCTGTAACTGCCAAGCGAGATGCAAAATACGCGCCTTCTGTTTCGCTTGGATAACCCTTAAGTCCTGAATTAAGTTCGTGATCCGCTAAAATGTTATAATCTTTCGCACCTTGGGTCCAAATTCCTCCCGGCAACCAAACTTCTATTTGTTCAAAGCTCCAAGGGTACGGCATTAACATTATCCAAAAATCATTATCTAAATAATTAGAATGGAAAAGTTTGAAAGAATCAATTATTTTATTTTGGGATAATTTTTCTTTAATAAAATATTTTGAAATATTTGAATCAACTGCTGTAATGCTCCAACGTGTTGGAACAAGTTTTCTATTCTTTTTTACACCAAGGGCTCCACTTGAAAGAACTTTTGATAATGTTGAAACACCAAAACCATCTTCAAAGAGTTCTATTAGAGCCGTGTTGCTTTTAGCATCAGTATCACTCGCATAATAATCAAGTTTTTTTGGAACTTTTGGATTTTCAATTAAATTAATTTTT
>JABHJM010000075.1 GCA_018691995.1 Candidatus Iainarchaeum sp. | reverse complement strand
TGGACGTTGTAATCTTCCAGCATCCGTGTTTATGTAAACTTCATTAGTGTCTTTGTGGAATGCAATATTAACTTCTTTTGGTATTTTTGCACTTCTTCTAGCGTTAACAATTTTATCAGTTATTGCTTGGGCATCCTCGTGGAATCCAATTAATCTTCCGTTAATATATACTTTTGCTGGTTTAGCCATTTATAACACCCTTTTTCTTTTTTACTTTCCAAATTTTTCCAATGCTTGCTATTACTACTAAAATTATTCCAATATGTAAAAAATCAGGGGTTGCTGGGATGCAGGTTTGTGGGCCTCCACCAAATCCGCATGGAAGTAAGTATGTTCCACCCACCCATAATGCAATTAGAATAATTCCAACAATCAAAATTGTTCCCAATACATAACATGATTTTTCCATAATATTCACCTATAATTTTTTCAATTTTACTCCTTGTTTGTTTAAGAATTCTTCAATTGGCGCTTCTGCTCCGTCTGTTGTTACCTCAGCCATAAAACATAAATTTTTTACTAGTCCACATTGTGGTCCATCAGGTGTTTCAATTGGGTCAAGTCTTCCCCAGTGTGTTCCGTGTACGTCACGTGCTTCATAAAGTTCTCTTGTTTTTGCAAGTTGTGATTTTACTTTTCGAAGATCAGTTAATGGTGCTAGGTAATTAACTCTGTCCATGAACTTTGCAACACCAGTACTTCTTCCAATCCAGTTTCCTGTGCTCATTGCAAATCTAATTCGCTCACTTACTGCTCCAGGTCTAACAATTGTTGAAATATTTAATTTTCTTCGTCTTGTAACAGTTCTATCAATTTGGAATCGTAAATCTTTTACAAAATATTTGAATGAATATCTAAATAAGTGTTCCATTAATTTTCCACTAAGTTCAAGTCTTTTGTTTGCGTAGTGATCCTTATCGTCCTTTCCACGAAGTCCGTAACTTCTTTCAATGGCTTTTGTTGCCATCATTGATAAGTAGTAAGCTTTTGCAAGTCTTGAAACTTCTTCTTGTCCAATGTGTGGAAGTAAAAATCCGTCTATTACTTCTCGTGCACGTCTTAATCTATAATCAATTACTTGTCCCGGAGCAACATATTTTCCAATTTTGTCCAGTGCATCTTCTTCTTTTTTAATTTCACATTCTTCCCAGTTTAGTAAAAGATCGTTTTGTACTTCTTTTTCTTCAGGGAATGCATCAAAGATTTCTTTTTTAGTTTTAAGTCCAAGTGCTTTGAATAAAGTAAATAATAATAATTTTCTTGGAGAAGTTGGGAATGTAACATAGATTAATCCTTCAGGACTTCTTGCAATTCTTACTCTTCCTTTAAATGCTCCTTTTGTTGAAATAACTTCACTAACAACGCCCTTATCGTTTTCACTAATTAATACTCTATCACTTGCTAGTACTTCTTGTGTCATTAATGCTTTTTCACTACCGTTTATGATGAAGTATCCTCCAAAGTCTTTTGGATCTTCTCCCATTTCAACTAATTCGTTATCGTTCTTTCCGTCAAGCCAACATAAATTTGATTTTGTCATAACAGGTAAATCTCCAACAAATGTTCTTCTAGCATCCTGTTCAACGTCTCTACGGTAAAGTCTCATTGTTAAATAAATAGGTCCAGAGTAAGTTCTGTTTCTAAGTCTTGATTCCATTGGAGTGAATTGGTCTCTTGGAGAACCATCTGCTTCAATAATTTTTGGTTTTTCAACTTCTATCGTGCTAAGTTCAATTTTTACTTCTTCAATTTTTGGAACAATAGTTGAGCTTTCATCAACTATACTTTGTAATTTTGTTTCAACGAATTGGTTATAAGAATCAATTTCCATTTGAGCAATGTTTTTGCTTTTAAAATAAGAATCAATTATTTCCCAACCCATTTATTTCACAACCCTTCTGTAGTATATACTTTGTCCTGCTGTATAAGAATCTCTTATAATTTTTACAACATCTCCAGCTTCTGCTTTTAGTGGTTTTACTGCCGGGTCAAGTCGTGATATTTTTGGTAGTGCTTTTTTCTTAAGACCAAGTTCTTCTAACAATTCAAGTGTTTTTTCCTTTCGGATCAAAACGTGTTCGGGAACTAAATAGTGTCTTTCTTCTGTCAATTCATCACCAGGTTTTATTCGTGCTTTTTAGTGTCTATGCGGATGGCTAAATTGATACAAAAAAATAATTTGCTCAAAAGCTCAAAAACCACATAATACCCTTTGCACATTAATGGCTAAAAAACCATTATTGTAACTGAATTTAGATTAGTAAAGATTTAAAAGCGTTGCCCCAAAACGGAATTTATCGTAATTTCTTTAGCTCTTCCACGCCCGCAAAATCGGGCGGCGCTTTGGGCGTTTCGTTCTACTCAACAGCCCTTATTAGAGCTATCTTAGTTTTTTTAGCTCTTCCATATAGTCTCTTTCAACTATTTTTATGGGCTGTCTTTTCTCACAATTTTGATTTAAATTGTGCCAAAACAAGATTTTTTCATCTCCAACCTTCCAACAAAAAGCAATTTCTTTTTTGTTAAGTCTTGAGTATAAATCAATTTCCATATTCTTAAGTTCTTTGATAATGCAACCTTTTCTAATTAAATCACCAATAAGCGAATACATTTCTAAATTTTTTTCATGGAAACTTTTGTTTAGTTCAATTTCAAGCAACATATTTTCAATACTTTTATTATCAAATTCAATTTGAGTATTATCAAGCAATTCAATTTCATCTCGAAGTTGTATTATTCTTTCAACACCTGGCTTAATTCTTTGAATAAGCTCGTTTGCTTCTTGTAATGAAAAATAAATCATTGGCATAATTATTTTTGCATTCGTTTAGTTTAAAAAGTTAATCCGAATGGTGTGATGTTTTTACACCTTTAACAAAAAATGCTGTAAATACTTAGCAGAAGAATCTAATTTTTCGTACTTTGGTCATTTTTTTTGTTAATTTTCTTTTTAAACTCTTTTCCTAAATAATCCTTCTATGAAAAGAGTTGAATTACTTGTAGGGGTTGGAAGTTTTAGTAGTGCTATTGCTGCAACAAAGAGTGGAGTGAACGCAGTGTATTTTGGAATAAAAGGATTCAATATGCGTGATCTTGGAACAAATTTTAAAAAAAGTGAAATGAAAAAACTAATGGAATATTTACATGAAAATAAAGTAAAAGGGTATTTAGCACTTAACACAGTAGTGTTTGATGATGAACTTACAAAAATTGATTCTATTCTTGCAAAAGCAAAAGAAGCGAAAGTTGACGCAGTAATTGTTTCTGATCTTGGAGTGCTTTCACTTGTAAAAAAACATAAACTTGAACCACATCTTTCAACCCAAGGTAGTGTTGCAAATGTTGGCGCACTTATGATGTACAAAAAGCTGGGAGTTGAGCGAATTGTTTTAGCACGAGAACTTTCATTAGTGCAAATAAAAAAACTTGTTAGTAAAGCTAAAAAAATTGGTGTTGAAATAGAAATTTTTGTGCATGGTGCAATGTGTATTAGTGTTTCTGGAAGATGTTATCTTTCACATGAATTATTTGGAAGAAGTGCGAATCGTGGTGAATGTTTACAACCATGTAGGAGAGCATTTTTCCTTGATGGTGATAAACCAAATTATAAAGAAAAAGATTTGTTAATTCAAGGGGACACAATTATTTCTCCAAGAGATATGAAAACAATTGAATTTTTGGATGAGGTGATTAAGAGTGGAGTTGTTTCTCTTAAAATAGAAGGGAGAACAAAACCAAGCGATTATGTTGCAACAGTGACTAAAGTTTATCGAGAAGGAATTGATGCGGTGAATGAAAAAACTTTTTCAAAAGCAAAAATAAAGAAATGGAATAAAGAATTAAGTAAAGTTTACAATAGAAAATTTTCAAAAGGATTTTTTCAAAGTATTCCAAGCGGGAAAGATCTTACAAATATTCAAGGAAGCAATCAAACCACAAAAAGAGTACAAGTTGGAGAAGTAAAAAAGTTTTATGCAAAAATAAATGTTGCAGAAATAAAACTATTTGATTCGATTAAAGTAGGGGATGATTTAATCATTGAAGGAGTTACAACATTTCTAAAACTTCCTCTTACTTCAATGCAGTCAAATCATAAAGATTTAAAGGTGGCAGAAAAAGGCGAATTAGTTGGAATTAAAACAAACGAACGTGTTAGGCTTAATGATGTTGTTTTCAAGGTTGTAAAACGTGGTAAAAAATGAATAATCATTATGCTCTTGATGAAATGCCAAAAAGTTATTTCGACGAATTGAAAAAACAAGTGGGGGCTGCTAATGGGCGGGCACTTGTAATAATTCATCCTTTTTTTACTGAGAGGACAACAGGTTATAATCAAAAACATTATGATTCTTATAAAAGTGTTATTTTTGGTTTGATTCAAAAGAGTAAATTACCAATTATTGTTTTAGAAAGCCACCCCGGAGAACTAAGATCTCAGTTTAATGGACAGCTTGAGGGCAGAAATAACATCTTTACTTTCCCAACACACGAGGCATCATCTAATTTAAAAGAAACAAGAGAACCTGTAGGCATTGGTTCTCCAAATACTTTTGTTAAAATATTAAAAGAAGCAGGAGCGAAGCATATTCAACTTGGAGGGTCACAAACCGAAATCCATAGAAGTAAAGAAATTTATGCTCATGAAAAGAAATGGTTGCCACCACATAGGCGCCCTTCTGACAAAACAATTGGGAAAAATTGTGCGGGAGGAGTTTACAAAGTCCTTATTAGTTCGGGGAATTTTGAAAGAGTTAGTTTAGTTTCTAATGCTTGTTTTCCAAATAAACCAAAAACACGCAGATTTGGTCCGCCAAGAGCACATGAGATTTCTACTTGGGTAAAAATGAGAAAACTCTTAAAACAAAGAAAAAGACCTTAGAACAATCTTTTTCCAAAAGAAATAATCTTTTTACTAATTTTTTTGCTAACCATTAAATATTTCCTTTTCCTAAAAGGATACTATGTCAAAATTCGTTGAAGATAAAGGGTATAATGAGGATCAACTAAAAGTTCTTTCGCTTCTAAAAGGAGATGAAGAAGTTTGTTTAATGGCGGCCCCTTCATTTGTAGTTGATTTTGATTATGATAGCTTTGTACCCTTAATGAAAGGACTGGGTTTTGAATATACAACAGAACTTACATTTGGAGCAAAAATAGTAAACCAAGAATATCATAGATACATTCATGAAAATAAGGACAATCAAGAAAAATTTATTTGTTCTGTGTGTCCAGCTTGTGTAGAATTAGTTAAAGCAAAATATCCTGAAATGGAAAAATATTTACTTCCATTTGATTCTCCAATGAGTGCAATGGCAAAAGTAATTGATAAAAATTGGCCAAACCAAAAAAATGTTTTCCTAGCCCCATGCTTTGCAAAAAAAAGAGAAGCAAAAAAATACCCTAATTTAATTCATGCAACAATTACATTTTCTGAACTAAAAGATATTGTTTCAAAAGAAAAACCAACTCCTTTGAAAGGTTCACATTTGTTTGATCGTTTCTATAATGATTATACAAAAATATACCCGCTCGCAGGAGGCCTCTCTGCAACACTTCATTCAAAAGATATTCTTACAAAAGAAGAAATGGTTGCAAAAGATGGTGTAAAGAATTTACAAAAACTTTTTGATAAACATAGTGACAAAAAATTTTATGATATTTTATTTTGTAATGGTGGTTGTATTGGTGGGCCAGGAGTTGCTAGTAACAAACCAATTTTTGTAAAAAGAAAAAGAATTCTTAGTTATCGAAAAGGCGCAAAAACTGAAAAAATTGGAAAAAGAAAAGGTCTTGATAAATACACAGAAGGTTTAGATTTTTCCACAGAGTTTTAAACCTAACTAATAAAAAATTCAAATATGATTTATCATGTTGTAACACACCCTGATTGCAATCTTTGTTGTGAGTATTGTGGAGGTAAAAGTTTTGACGAACCAGAAAGTGAAATAAAATTCACTTCAACTCCACCGAACCCAACTTATTCTGCAAATGATTTAGCAAAGTTTTTAGCAAAAGATAATGACAAACCAGTTAGTATTATTTTTTATGGTGGAGAACCACTTCTAAATATTCCATTCATAAAAGAAATAATGGATTCAAAAGAAATAGAACAAGTAGTTGATAATTTTTTAATTCAAACAAATGGAACACTCTTTGATAAACTTGATAAAAAATATGTAAATAAGTTTCACACAATTTTAATTTCAATTGATGGTAATAAAGAAACTACAAATAAAAATCGTGGTGAAGGAACGTATGAAAAAGTAATTAATAATTTAAAAGAAATAAAGAAAAATGGATTTGGTGGGGAGATAATTGCAAGAATGACAATTGAAGAACCAACAGACTTTTACAAAGACATTACATATCTTCTTGATAATGAAGATTTTTCATTCACAAGCATTCATTGGCAGTTAGATGCAAATATGTGGCATGATTATGAGAAAAGAAACTTTGAAATTTGGAGTAAAAAATACGATTCTGACGTGTCAAAATTAGCCGATTTGTTCCTAAAAGAAGCAAAAAAAGGCAAATTACTTCGATTATATCCATTCATTGGAGTTTTAAACACACTTTTGTTTAAAACGAACTATTCAATTAGGTGTGGTTCAGGGATTGGAAATTTTACCGTACAAACAAACGGGGTATTGGTATCTTGTCCAATAATGCAAGGAATAGAAGATAAATTTTTAGGAAATATAAAAAGTACTGCTCCGCAATCTTTGCCACATGAACTTGCAATAGGTTCGCCTTGTACAGAATGTAGTGATTATTCTCTTTGTGGTGGGAGATGTCTTTATTCAAATATGTATCCTTGTTGGCCAAAAAAAGGAATTAATGAAATTTGTGAAACAATAAAACACTTACTTCGAGAAATGGGAAGAATAACTCCACAACTACAAAAACTAATTGATGAAGAAATTATTTCAAAAAAAGATTTAGAATTTTTAAAATATAATTGCGCAGAAATTATTCCATAATTTCGTCTTTCTCAATTTTTTGTTAAAAATTTTAATGCGCAGAAATTATTCCCTAACTTTCAGTTAAAGTAGCATCAATTTCACTTAAAGAATCAGTGATTCCGCTCAAATCAGTTCCAATATCACCAACTGCGTCATTTGCTTCTGCAGCAGTGTTAACTGTAAAGTTTTCATCAGTGGGAGTGTTAGTATCTTCTGGCGCAGTGCATCCAATTACTAAAACAACTACTGATATTAAAATTAAAATTGCTATTATTTTTTTCATTTAATCACCCAAGTATTGCTAACAAAATTTCTTTCATTAGCTCTCCTCTAATTTCGCCAATGACTCCTCGTACATATTGTCCGTCTTCTTTTGTAAAGTCATCAACATTATCTTTTATGAAAGTTTTTAATTCATCAATTTTTTGGATTGCTTCATCAATTAGTGCAGAAGCATTTTCAAAGTTTGTTGCAGAATTTGTATCTCCATTACTAGTGTGGAAAGTGGCTACTGCGTCAATTTTCTTTTGAATTTTTTCTAATTCAATTTTTAAGTTTTCAAGTTTTAATGCAAGTTCTAGTAATTTTGTACTATCGTTAATTATTTTTTCGCTAATTACTTTATTGCTATCATCATCTACTCCACCAACACATTTCATGAAATCAATGCAACCTGTCGCATTAGTGTTAACTATAAATTCTCCATTTTTATCTTCGCATTTAAGTTTTCTTTCAATTGAAATGTTTGCATCAGTTATGCATGCTTTACTATTATTAATTGAAACACAATTGTAATGACTACATCCATTTCCTTCATTTATTTCAACAATAACTTTTCCATTTTTATTATAACACTCATTTTTAATTTTTCTTATTTCTTCAATTGGTTGAATTCTACAACTTTGAGCTGGGCAATCAATTATACTTGGGCCTTCTCCACAATTTGTTACAATACATCCTTGTGAATCTTTTTCGCGAGTACAAGTTCTTTCACACTTATCACTAACTTCAAAATCTTCAACAGTTATTAAATCTCCAATACATTCTTCCACTGCTGTATTTGAATCATCTATTGTTACTGTTTCGCTATTTCCATCAGAAGTACTATTTACTACTGATACAACAGTTCCTGTTGTTGAAGAAATTGGGCTAACACAGGTTGAAGAGTATTGATTACATGTTCTAATTGCAAGTTTTTTCCAAAATGAATATGGTTGACAATTATCTTCTTTTTCAAATTCCATTTCATTAGTACAAGTCCACTTAGCTTTTCGATATAATTCTTCTACAGGGGGGTTTATACCATTACATCTAAATTTAGCATACTCGTTGTCCCCGTCCATTATAGTATAAGCATATCCTCCACAATCACTCTTCCAAGTAACTGTTTCTCCTTTATTTCCACGTACATCAACCGTGCATGTCCCATAACTATTTCTAATTGAAGGATTGGGGTTTGCGCCAGTATTACTGTTTGTTGTTGGGTTGTGATAAACATTAACTTTACATTTTCCTTTGTTTGAATAACATTCTTCTCCACCTTTTGCTCCCTCAAGAACACATTTTACAGTTTCTTTTACAGCTCCGCCATTATTAGTACAATCAAATTTAACATGTTCATTTATTCCATCCATTACAGTTTGTGCGTATCCTCCGCAAGTACTTTTCCATGTTAAAATTTTTCCCATTTCTTTTTTCACATCAACAACACACGCTTCTTCGTTTGCAGTTACGCTACACCCAATGTTGTTTTCTCTTGCTAAGTAACATTGTTGATTAGTTGTTGAATCATCAAATACACATTTTACACTTTCAGTAATTAAACTAGCATTATCACATTCTCCACGGTAAATAATTTTTGCTCCATCTGCCTTTGCTTGACAGGCATTTCCATAAGTTTTTTGTGTAGTGAAGCAAACCCCTCCAACACAAGTTGAACTTATTCCTGTATTTGGGTCGCTATTTGTTGGACTTGTTGTAGTACAGTCGCCCGTAGTACAAGTAGTTACTTCAGCACAAACAGGATCATATTGCATTGTACATGCGCCTATTGGGCATGGTTTAAATTCACAATTATTATTTGGATCGCGTCCAACAGCACTTCCATCTGGACAAATTTTTGCATCGTCAGTACAAGCTATTTCTTCACAATCATACTCAACGCAACCATCTGAATCTACTGTTGTTACCATGGTAGTTCCTGGTGCACACATTGGAATTGCTATTGCTGGGCAAGTTGTTGTATCTTCACAAACTCCATCATCTAAATAAGTTGCTCCTGCAGCATTAAGTTCACATAAATTACTAAATGTTTGTTGTGTGGCAAGACATGATGCACAAATTGTGTCTCCTGATACATTAGTAATACACGGGGTTGTTGGACAATCCACTATTTGTCCACAAACAGGATCGTACTGAGTAGTACAAACTGTGTTTCCTGAGTTTGTATCGTTATTAGAATCAACTGCCATTACAAATGAAATACTAAAAATTAAAATGATAAATAATACTAAAAAGTTCTTTCTTTCCATGAAAATACATTAGATTCATCATATATAAATATGTTGTTTTTTAGTTAGGTCAAATACTAACTAAATTAGAGTTTTCTTATTTTTGCAATAAAAAATTGTTGGGTATCATTGTCTTGTGGCCAAAGTCGAACACACCCCGGACATTGTCTATTTTCTCGAATTTTGATTCCTTCAAATTGTATTGGTAATATTTTTGCATCTCTTTTTTCAAGTAAAAAATTTATAATATCTTCATTTTCCTCTTGTGCAAATGAACAAGTTGAATAAATCATTTCTCCATTTGGTTTTAACATATCAAAACAAGATAAAATTAAATCTTTTTGTGCTTTGGCTTTACGTTGAACTAATTGTTTATTCCAATCTTTAAGAGCTTCTTTACGTTTACGGACCAAGCCCTCACTTGAACATGGAGCATCAAGCATTATTTTATCAAATTTTTCTTTTATATTTCGAACATCGTTTCGTCTTATTTCAACATTTTTTAAATCATAAGCAAACTTGTTATGTAGCAAACTCTTTATTCTTGTTGAATTAACATCGACCGCCACAACTTCTTTTGCCATATTGCTTAGTTGTATTGTTTTCATTCCTGGGGCTGCACAAGCATCCAACACATAATCTTTTTTAGTTGGATTAAGTGCTAAAACAGGAAGCATTGCAGCTTTTGCTTGCATGCTAATCTTTCCTTTTTTAAAAATAACTAAATCTCCTGGCCTTTTATAATCAATAAAATAAGCATACTCGGAAAAAGGATATTTCTTGAAGGGAATACTCTTTGTCTTAAGGAAAGACTCTATTTCACTAGGATTAGATTTTTTTGCATTAATCCAAAAGGATTTGGGTTGTTTGACCTTAATTGCACTAAAAAAGTCACCCCACTCCTTTCCACAGTAGTTTTTGTACTTACTAACAAATTCAAATGGAAAATATGTTTGTTTCATAGTAAGATTGGAAGGCTTTCTATTTTTAAGAAGTTCTAATTCTTACTTTATCATGGAAGAACTTAGTGAGTTAAAACTTGAATATGACAGGTTAAAAAGACAAAAAGATAATCTTGAAAAAAACTACGAACGAAGAAAAAAACTCAAACTTTGTGATGAAGAATATGAACATGATATTAATATTGATATAAAACAATTAACTCATGATCTTGGTATTTTACACAGAAAAATAAAAGCTATTGAATCAGAACAACACAGACATAAACTAATTAATGAATAATTCCTAAAAAGAAGGTCTAAAGATTAATTTACATAGAATTAAATATTTGAAATCATTACTAAATGCATGAATAAACGAGGCCAAGTTGCAATTGAATACATGGTATTAATTGGAGTGTTGTTAACTTTGGTTGCATTTCTTTCAGGGTATGCATTTATGGTTTATAATGAAACAATTTCATCTAGTCAATTCAAATCATCTACAAAAAGTCTTGCAGATACAATAAACAATGTTTATTATTTAGGGAATGGAAATAGTATTGCAGTTGATTTTGTAATTCCATCAAATGTCACTAGCATTGAATTTAATAATACTCAAATAGTAACCCACATAAATTCTTTTGGAGTTGATAGTAAGAGTACTGTTTTTGTGGATACAAATGTTTTTGGAAACATTCCTATTGTTATTGGTACTCATAAAGTGCTTGTAAAAAATATTAACGGGGATGTTAATGTTTTTATTATTTGAATTTAGAAAAAATTCTGGCCAAGTTTCAGTGGAAACACTTATTGCAATTTTTATAGTGCTCGTTTTTTTTGGAATAGTATTGGTTCAAGCAAGTTTAATTAATTCTACTTCAGAGATTGCAGAAGTAACTTTTTTGGAAAAAAATTCTTGTTTAAAATTTTCACATTTAATAAGTCAAGTGTACACCGAAGGAAAAGGAGTACATGCAACATATTATTTAGATTATAACACAAGTGTTTTTGCATCAGAAAAAATTGTGAAAGTGAATGAACAATTTTGTTATTTTATTGCTAAAACAAATGATGTAAATCTTGTTGTTGGCGAAGTTGTAATTGATAACAATGGGGTTGTGAGGTTTTTCCAATGAAAAAAATATTTTCCAAAGGACAAGTTTCAAGTTACGATGTTTTAATTGCATTAATAATTTTTTTATTGATGTTTGTTGTTCTAAGACAATTGCCAATGAGTAATCTTGCTGTAGCAATAGATGATTTTACTTATAGTGAAATGAGAATTTATTCTGGGCAAGCATTTGATTCAATTCTAAAAACAAATGGTTACCCGATTGATTGGGATGTTAACAATGTTGAAATAATTGGTCTTGCACAAAGAGCAAACATTATTGATGAAGAAAAAGTAATCCAATTTTTACAACTAGATTATAATAATGCAAAAGAAGCACTTGCATTAAATAAATATGATTTTAATTTATCAATTAATTCAGTAGATGATTCAAAAGATTTTTCTTTTGGGGTAAATGTTCCAAGTGATAAAGAAATAATTGTAATTGAAAGAGTAATTTATTATGGGGGTGAAGCAAATGCAATTCTTAAAGTTTTCAAATAAAGGATTTGCTTTCACTTTAGAAGTAATTGTTGCAGTTGTAATTTTTGATTCCCTAACAACTCTTGGAGTTTATAATAATGAAAAAGCGGTTGAAAAATTTATTCACACTCTTTCTCAAAAAACAAAAACATCACAATAAGCGATGTTTTTCTAATAATGAAACATTCAAAAGAAGAATTTATTGAAACAGTTGTTCAATTCTTTGATAAAATAATTGAACTTTGATTATTTTTTTTAATTTAAACTCTAATTTTTTAAAAGAATAAAGCGCCTCGACCGGGACTTGAACCCGAGTCTCACCCGTGACAGGGGTGAATCCTAAACCACTAGACTATCGAGGCAGTACTTTTTGTCTTTGGACAAAACCTACACTAAAATTGGGCACCTTTGGTAGCCCTAATAATTTGATTTGCTTTTGCTCACCAATAAAGAAAATTTTATCAAAAGCATTTATAAATCTCTTGTTATTGCGCAAGTTTTGCTGCTTCGTACAATGGCCCTTCACAATTCATAGCGTCCATGTCAAAGTTTTCTTCAATCCCATTAACATCTTCTGGAGCAATAAGACAAGTTGCATCAAGTCCTTTTGCAAAAGCTGCTGGACCGTTTGCATCTTCTAATCTAATATTCATCACACACTTCTCTTCTTTTTTACCAGCGATTTCCATGTATAGTAACATTTCTTGTTCTTCTACTGGGATGAATCCATATGATACTTCACATTCATCATTAAAATTTTCAAATAAACAAGCGGGATCAGTACACTCTTCTGCTACTTTCTTTTCTTCTTCACTTAAAAAATTAGTACTAACATCGTCTCCACCAATAATGAGTTTTGCTATTCCACCTTCGTCAAATACTCCAGCATAATATAATCCTCCAATAAATCCAATTATTAGTATTATTACAATTATTATAATTTTTATTTTTAGTCCCATTACTTTATTATAATTTTGTTAAATAAAAACCTATTGTTATGTAGAAAACAAGTATTTATTTCTTTTGTACACTAGTTTTGTAATGAAAATAGAACAACTTAATGTTGGCGGATTTGATAATAATTATACATATGTTATAATTAATGAAAATAAAGAATGTATTTTGATTGATCCAACAGGTTCAAAGCAAATTATTGATGCTTACTTAAAAGAACATTCGTTAAAACCAGTGTTACAACTTATTACACATGCACATCCAGATCATATTGAAAATGTTGAATACTATGCTAAAAAGAAAGTTCCATTAAAAGTATTCAGTGACTTCCAAAAGCAGAGCAAATTTAGCGTTATTGGGCTAAAAATAGAGGTTATTTTTACTCCAGGGCACACATTTGATAGTGTTTGCTTTCTAATTGAAGGGAATCTATTTACTGGAGACACTTTGTTTGTTAGTGGAGTAGGCACAACAACATATGGTGGTAATGAAGAAGAGTTAGAACAATCATTGCAATCTTTATTCGAACTTCCACAAGATATTCCTGTGTGGCCGGGACATAATTATGGTGGGAAAAGCGCAACACTTGCAAAAGCTCTTAGTAATGCACATCTTCGTCCAAGCAAAGAAACAATGGACCTAATTCATAAAAAAGTAAAAGATTATAATGAAAAAAATGGAATTACTTTTGAAAAACCGACTAGTTAGTGGGCATGTTCTAAAAACAACAATGCAAACATTGCAGCAATTCCAATTATGATGAAAATCAATTGTAAAATAGATTTTTTCATCTCAGGATTTTTATGTAATTCTGGAATAAGATCAGTTCCTGCAATGTAGATAAATCCACCTGCAGTTATTGCAACCAATATTGGAATAGCTCCTTCAATAAATGTATTAAAAAGTAAAGCGACACCTGCTCCGATAAATGCGGTTAAAGAAATTAATAGATTAGCTACTAGTGCTTTTTTTCTACTAAATCCTCCAGCTAGTAAAACTCCAAAATCACCAACTTCTTGTGGTAATTCGTGTAAGATAATCGCAATTCCAGTTACAACTCCAAGCGGAATACTTACGAGAAAAGCAGCTGCTAATAATACTCCATCTAGAAAATTATGGAATCCATCTCCCACTAGATTCATATAAGAAAAGCACAAATGCGTGTGTTCACTTTTATGGCAATGGTGCCAGAAAACAAATTTTTCAAGAACAAAGAATAGCATTATTCCTCCAAGGATATAAATTGCGACTTCGCCTAAATGCCCTTCGTGAGCTAACTCAGGAATTAAATGTAAAAATGCCCCTCCAAATAGTGCTCCAACTGAAAGAGCAACTAGCAAATCAAGGTAATTGTTAAGTTTTTCTCTTTTGATGCTAATTGTTATTGCTCCAACAAGAGAAACTAATGCAGTAACTATGAGAAAAAATGTTAATTCGAGAATCATTATCTATCACTGTTTCCTTAGTTTTAAAAACCCAACGATTATTGCTCCGCTTTCTGCAGTTATTAATTGTAATATTCCAAATGCTGTTAAAAATATTAGAGGCACTAGTCCAAGTACAAATAAAATAGTAACACTTACAAAAAGAAAAATGGTTTTTGCAATTGAAGCAAAAGTTATTGAAAGGAAATAATTTTTTCCTTTGGAAATAAACAATTTCTTACTAATAAATGCAATAATAAAATTACTAATCCAAATGAAAGGTAACATTAGCAATAAGAATGAAGTAAGAGTCCCAAATAAAAATCCGGTTGAAACAACTGCTAGTGAAGGCAATAAACAAAGTATGGCCATTTTTTTAATTGAATGTTCAAGAGCACTCATTATAAGTAGTGCATTTACAACAACCCCAACAATTAATTGGTGTCCAAGAAATATTGGAATTAAAAATAATAGAGTTGCATAAACAGCAATGCGCAAATATTCATCTGTTGTATTATTTTTTGATAAATAGAAAAATTTTTCTTTTAAAACAAACATGCAACTATTTATGCTTTAAGCTAATTTAAACCTTCGCGTATAAGATTTTTTTTCACTTATGCGATTATTAATTTTCCACGTGGTCTTATAGGTTGTGCAATTTTTTCCATTTCAAAAGATATTTCTTCTCCAACACTTAAATCTTCTTTTTCAAGTCCATCAATCATCAATAATACTTGTGCTCCTTGGTGAGTACAAGAATGATCTCCGTATTTTGATTCAACTGTTGTCACTTGTCCGCTTTTGCCGCAAATGTTCATATGTTTTGATACTGCTCCTTCTATAAGTTTGCCAATAACACATATTCCATCATCTCCATAAAATTTATCTGTCTTTAGGACTTTAATTTTACCTTGGCCGATAGAGTTTGCTATTTTTGATTCGCTTTTGGCAAATGTCATTGTTATTAAACTCATGTTATCATTCCCTCCAATTTATTTCTAAGGCAATCCTATTATGTCCTAAATCACTATTATTGTTTTACTTTCTAAAAAGCAAACCAATTATGTATAAAAAATTAAGATTTCTAACAATTAGCTCTTGTGTGTCAGGAGCCAAAAAACCCTAATTCTTTGGACTTTTACTGTGTTTTTACACAGTTTGCAATAATAAGGGTTATGTAGTATATAAAGCTTTTGTAAAAAAAATGGTGTTTTATATGAAAAGTGTTTTAAAAAAATCCCCTTTACCAGAATTGCACACGGGAAAGAGTTGGTTGTTTTTGGTTTGTAGTTTTTCATAATCTCACTTCATTAAACTTAAATACCATTTTTCGTATTGTTTGTGGTTTCCTGCAAACCAAACGGTTCTTGTTTTTCCAATCTCTCGGAATGTTATTCTGTATTGGTTTGTTTCTACAACAAAGAAGGGTAGTCCTTTTTTTAGATGTCTTGCAGATTCTAATTCTTGTAATTGTTGAATTTTTTTCCAAATTTTTGATTGCATTTCTTTGTTCATTTTTTTGAAATATTTATCCCAATCTTCTTTGAAATCAAGGTTATACATTAGTAATCACTTGAAACCATATTTTTTCTTTACTTCATGTTCACTTAGTATTTTTCTTTTTCCTGCTTTTATTTCTTTTTCTTCTCGAAGCATTTTTCTTGCAACTAGTTCATCTTCAAGTCCTTGAGCATCCTTAAAGATTTTATATTCTTTTCCTAAATCGTTTATTGCGCCACGCACAGCTTCTGCTTTTGTTTTGTATAATCCAAGTTCTAAAGCTTTTTCAAGTATTAATTCCTGCGGTCCTTGTAAATCTATTAATGTTCTCGCCATCAAATCACCTAAATAAAGTATATCAAAATGATATATAAATATATCGTTAGTTACGTGCCGGTTAAAATTAGTTGGTTTTACTCCCCCCTCCCAGAGTTGCACACGGAGAAGAGTTAGTTGTTTTTAGTTTGCAGTTCATAAAGTTCACTAAGTTTTTTCTTTACTTCTTTTAGTTTTGTGTTTGTTATTTTTCCTATTTTTGTACTTATCATTCCTCTGTAAGTTGTTACTGGGTTATCAATCATTATCATGCTTGGTTTTGTTAGTTCTCCATTTTCTAAATCTTTATTGTTTAGGTTAATGTCATAAGTTGTACGTTTGGACTGTGAAGTTATTTTTAATAAAATTATATCTTCTGATTTTTTATTGTATTTTGTGTTGCTTATTACTAACGCTGGTCTAGTCTTTAACCCAATTTGTTCTGAAAAGAGGACTTGTGCTACTACTATGTCTCCCTGTTCAAAATTTGAAGAGTTCATGTGCGTCTTCTCCTTCTTCTGCCCATCTTTTGTATGCATATAATCTTAGTGGGTCTTTTTCTGTTTCAAGTATTGTTAATTTTTTTTGTATTGCTTCTCTTGCAACTTCTGTCCACTTTATTTCTTTGTGAGCTTTCATTTTTTCATGGACTTCTTTTGGGATTGCTAAAGTCATATTTACCATTAAATCACCTTTAACTTATATAAGGTAAATAAGGTATTTAAATGTTTGTGGAGTATCATGCCGCTAAAGAATTGCACATGTGGAAGAGTTGTGAGTAGTGTGTTGTTTGTGGTTCATTGCTAATCACATAAATTTCTGACTAGGTTACAACAGTGATATTTGGAATTGGTATCTTGTGAAAAAGCATCAATGTTGTTCATGCAAACTTCTCTAAAATCTCCTTTTACTGAATCACAAGGAATTTCATACCTTATTTTTGAGCTAGAAGGGCATTCATTGATATAACATTTTGTATTTGAAATTAATCCTAAACAAGAAACTTGGCTTGGTCCGCCAAGTGTTAAAGCACTGCTTGGAAATTTGATGCCTAAACAGTCACTTCTTATTGTTCTGTAAGGACAAGCGGTTCCTGAATTATAATCTGTCATTGGAGAAATTGAAGCTAAAATAAATAAGATAATGATTATTACAATAACTACAATTACTAAATTTCTTTTCATGTTATTGTTAGAAACTTAGTTATATTTAATTATGTTTATTCTGCTCGGTTGAATTTTCTTTGGAAAATCCCCCCTCCCAGAATTGCACACGGGGAAGGATGGTTATTAGTTTGTAGTTCATAAAATTTATTCAAAGATATAAACAATATCTCTTTCAGGCATTATTTCAGGATTATCAAATTTTTCACTTATTTCTCCATCAATAATAAACATTCTTTCAAGATTATAAGTTTCTGGATTTTTGTCATCATATACACATCCATTGAAATGTGAAGTCATCATATTTTCTGAAGTATTTTCAATTCCAATAAAATAGTATCCTGATTCCATTGAGCTTATTCCAGTCAAATCAACTTTTGCCCAACCATCAATAGTTAAATCATTGTCATTGAATTCTTTAGATTCAAATAATTTATCTCCAGGCATTCCTGAATTGTCATCAAAAATATGTATTTTAAAAGTGCTGTTTGTATCATTCATTACTACAACATTTAAGATTTTGTTTTGTCTTGGAGTATCAAAATAAACTCTTGATATTGGTGCTCCGCCAATCCAAACAGCTCCAGTGATTTCAGTACAACTTAGTTCTGCACAATCTCCATTTCTACATCCTTTTGGAGTTGGTCCACAATCTTTAATTTTTTCTGGAGTTCTAATCTCATCACAGGTTTGTTTGTCTGAATTTAAAACACATTTAGGTTCAATATAATCTCTTTGTACTTCTGTTCCATTACAATAGTTTTCAGAAAAGCTTGCTACTCCACAACCAGAATCTGTTTCACAAGTAACTGGTTGTTCAGTGCAACCAAATAAAAATAATCCTAGTAAAACTAGTCCAAAAATAACAATTGTTTTCTTCATATTAATTAGAACTGAGTTTTAGTATAAAAAGCTACTCTATTCTCTGCTCGGTGTGATTTTTTTTGGAAAATCCCCCCTCTCAGAGTTGCACATTGGGATTCTCATACTCTTGTTCATAACCTTAATCTTTTAATTGATTATAAATTTTGTCAAAATAAGTTTCATCAATTTCAAATCCCCAGAAAATGAATTTATTTTTCATATCTCTTCCGATTGCTGCACTATAAGTTGCAGCAAAGTATGTTTCACTTTTGGTTTCTTCAAAATTTTCTAAAAGGTTATCTCCAAAGTATCCTAAAAATCTTTTGTAAAATTCCCATCCATAATTATTATTGAAATCGTTTGGATATGCTGCGGGAGTTACAAATAAACTACACATAGTACTAACATCTCCACCAAGATCGTGAATTCCAGAAATATTTTTGTCAAGAATTCTCTGTTCAAACAATTCAAATCTTTGTTTGTTTAATGAGTCGTCAAATGTTTGTTCTGCTCCAAATACTTTTGATTCGTATGAGTCAAAGCTAATATTATAATCTTTTGGAGAATCTCTGAGTTTTGCTCTAATATATTGAACTGGCAGTGAAGCAACACATTCTCCAAAACCAAGTTGATTTACTAAATCATTATTAGAATGCATTAAAGTGTACAATCCTTTTGATTTGTCAGCAAAATTATGTCCCATTTCATGTATTATTATGTCGTATTGGGGGGATCCATCATTTGTATTAATGTAACAGCTTCCTGAGGTTTCAAGTGGATTATTATTTCCTCCACAATGGCCTGGAATTTCAAGAACTGTTAAAACTTGTTTTGAGTTTGGATATGGGTCAAATTCATTGTATAATTGCGATTCAATATTATAAAACAAGTTAATCATATTTGAGAATTCATAATTATCTAACATAAAATAAATTGGATATCTGCCTTGTTCTTTGTATGAACAAAAAGTATTTTCATTATTTTCAACACAATACTTTCCAGTTTCATAAATACATTCTTGTTCATTACAGACTTCGTGATAATTAATTTCTCCAAATCGATCATAAATTTTATTTCCTGGAAAACAATTCATATCTATCTCACATTGGTTGTCTGGTGCTTCAGGATAGTAATTTCTTGGAAGTATTGTAAGAACCTCTCCGTTCTCTATTTCTTCAGGTTCTCCAATAATAACTAATGTTTTTTCAGATTTGATACTAGGAGTTGATTTTAAATTTGCTTGTAAATAAACAAAACTATTTCCTCTTGCTTTGAGTGTTCCATTGGATAATATTTCAACTTGGTAATATGGGTCAATTAGAGGGCTTGGGTTATGGTCAATTGGGGGGTATAGTTTAATTTCTAAATCGTTAAAATCAATTTTTTGTTTTTCAAGGTCATTTTCTAAATAAAATTTTACTTCAAGCGGGTCTAAATTTGAAGGTAAGTGTATGATATCAATTTCGCCATTTTCAATAAAATTATTTGTTTCAATAATTAAATTTATTGGTTTGTTTGGATTAATATAATCTGATATTATTGGATAAATTTTAGAATATAATGTGTTATCTATTGGAAAGTTTAAATCTAAAAAGTCTTGTCTGAAATCTTGTTCAAAAGCAACATTAAGTGCAGCAACCATGTATGTTGTTTCTTCAATATCTGATACTCCATCTTCCCAAAAAGTAAAGTCATCTTTTAAGTCGTATGAAAATCCATTATAAAATTTTTGAAATTTTTTCCAACCATATTCATCTCCAATCAAAAACCATTTGTAGTTTAATGCTTGACTTGTTAGAATCGCGTAATTTGGGCCTGATTCATCTTGGCTGTACGGCATCCCTAAAGAAATATATTCTTCATATCTTGATTTTTGATAATTTCTTTCATCAGTGTAAACCAGGCCTAAGCTTTCTACTGCATCTTGTGATAAATTAAAATTGTCTGGTTCCTCTTTAATTTTTTCATAAACATATTGTGCAGTTAAAACTGCAGTTGCTTCTTGTAAGAACGGACCAGGAACTGCCAGAGTATAATAAAAGTTGCTATTGGCCCAAAATGCATGTCCTATTTCATGGGAAATAACATCCCATGCATGTTGGTTATTATTGTTTGATGGGAAAGCCGCATCGCCTAATGCAAAACCATCTTCAGTAGTCATTCCATAAACTTCTGGGATATATTCTACTTTAAGATATGAATCAAAGAGTATTTTTCCTCCTGAAAGTTCTACTTCAAGTAAATAAATTTGGTCTGTAACTTCTACAACCTCTGTTGGTGTTAAATTAGATTCATCAAAAAAGTTTCTTGGAAAATTATAAAATCCAGAGTATGTTCCTTCAACAGTTATTAAGTCAGAAGGACAATCTTCTTGGCATGTATTAGTTGTTTCATTTCCATTACATATTCCATCTCCACAATAGTCTACTTGTTCGCAATCAATTGAACAAGTTAGTTCTGTTTCTCCAGTTTCACAAAGCCCATTTCCGCATATTGGTTCATCGCATCCAAAGAGTAATCCAAAAACTAGGAGTATTAGTATTACTAAAATTATTTTCTTCATATTATAAAAAGAGTTATTCTACTATAAAAAGGTTAAATCCTCCCTCCCAGAGTTGCACGCGGGGGAGGATGGTTGGTAGTGAGAAGTTTGTAGTTCATTTTTTTATCACAAGTTTTATTTTGCTGAAATCAAATATATTTTTTGAAAGTATTGTAAAAATTAAAATTGGAATTGCTATGTATGGGAAATACATTCCATTTTGAAATAATGTTTCTATCAATGTGTTTCCATATTGTAAGTCTATAGCTATGATAAACCAAGCAAGTAAAACCAAAACTCCATATAATATTGAGAGAAAAAATCCAAAAACATTTTTTTTATAGAATAAAATAAATGCAATTATTAAAATTAAGGTCATTATTGGGCTAGTAAAGGGGGCAATAGTGTAGAAACTTAATGGTTGGTGTTTTAAAAAAACTAAAGCCATTGCTCCAAATAAAAAATTGCCAATTAAGGAAAATATTAGGGTCCCTGTCATAATTATCATTGTAATTATCCAAGTAATTTTTGTTATTTTCATTTTAAAATAAAGGGGTGGTTTTATTTAATACTTATCTTTCTGTGAGTGGGTTTAAATCCCTCCTCCAGAATTGCACACGGGGAAGTATGGTTAGTTGTTTTTTGTTTGTAGCTCATAAAATTAATTTTTTTAACAAGAAATTATCAAAGGTGTTTTTTCCTTTTGTGCTTGTATCTGTCCTTCTGTATTTTTATATGAAATAAGAGGTATAAAATCTAATCTTGGTATTGCTGAACAGATTCCTTTTGGCGGGCCAGTAAATAAAGATTCTTGATTATCATCATAAAGGTGTATTTTGTCAATAATAATAATTGTTGTTTCTTCTGGTTCAAGAACTTTAGCCACGCCTATTCCTGAAACATCTTCATATATTTTAAGAGGAGTTTGTATATTTTCATTTGTTAAATCATAAAATGCATTTGAGTTATATTGTTTAAGCCCAATTTCAAACACTTCTACTTTCAAAGAAACATTAGATTTATTCTTTATTGTAACTTCCATTTCATTTTTTTCATTAAAAGACCAGTTTATTATTCCAAAAGGATTTGATTCATTTTTTAAATAATTTTTTGATTCTTGCTCAGTCATATTCAAGAAAGAAACACAAAAACCAGAATCATAGTACTGGTCATCTCCGCATACTGGTTGAGGGGGTGGATTTTCAGTGCACCCAAACAAGAATATTCCAATTATTAGAAGTGTTAGTACAAGAATTGTTTTTTTCATGTTATATTCAACTTCTTTTTAATATATAAATCTTGCATTTCTGCTCGGAGTGATTTTTTTGAATAAATCCCCCCTCCCAGAATTGCACATTGTGCTGGTTGGTTGTTAGAGGTAAGTGGTTTGTGGGTCATAAAAATTCATTCTAATCTTTCAAAAGCTTTTGCTTTACACGCTGCAGAAACTGGAGCTACTGTGCATGGGATAACATCAAATGCAATGCTTTCAGGTTCAAGTGTTGAGTCATAATAAATTATTACTGCTTGTTGCAGATATGTTTGTACTTCATAATCAAATGTTTGGCTTACTGTGCCATAATATGATTCAATTTCTTGTGCAACAATTTTGCCTTCAGTCAATGCTTGGTCAGACAAGGGTTTGCATTTATTATATTTTTCTATTAATGTTTCTTCTGTTGAACTATTTTCTGCCATATTTTTAAATTCACTATTGCATTTTTTTAATTCAATCAAAGTGGGATTATTTTCAAGTTGATTTATTTTTGTAAGAATTTCAGCTCTTGCTTGATTAGCTTCTTTGGAAGTATCAGTTGGTGCTTCAAGGCAACCAAAGGATAAAATAAATATTGTCAAAATTGTTAATATCCAAATTGTTTTTTTCATAATTATCAATTTAAATTTTACAATGGTGATTCCTGTATTGTTGCAGGGGGAATAAAATCGGTATCTGAAACATTTCTTGAAATGCTAATTGCTGTTGTTTCAAATCCTTTTGAATTTCCAACATACTCTTCTTTTCTTATGCTTTTTACTTTGGCAATTATTCCATCTTGTGTAAAACAAATTGTATTTATATTGTATGGATAATCTAATGTGAAACAATTGGTTTCTTCTCCAGCAATTGTTTGTGGCGGGGTAATAATAACCTCTTCTTCTTTTACACCAAGTAAAGTAACTCCCCAAAGTTCAATTTTATTTGAAAACATTCCTGTATCATAACAAGTTAAAGTTCCTGTTGTATTGATGCAACCAATTGCTTGCTCTTCATTAAAAATATGAATTGTATTTTTGCCAGGGTCATCATGGGTTCTGTCCATTCTAAAATTATCATTTAAAACATAAACATTTAATTGGGAAACAATATTTTCATCTATTAAAATTGATTTTGATTCATATTCTGCTTTAAAATTTACAGTTTTGTACATGTTAACATATTCCGTAAAACTTTTTGGTTCATTTGTTTGCGGATTTGGATTGTTGTTGGTTTCTTCAGTACATCCAAACAGAAATAGTCCAACTAGCATTAAGCTTAGTATAAGAATTGTTTTTTTCATATTATTTATAAGAATTAGTTCTATTTAATATTATTCTTTCTTCTCAGGGTGCTTCCCTTGTCGGGAATCCCCCCTCCCAGAGTTGCACACGGGGTCTTGGATTGTAGGTGGTTAGAAGTAAGTGGTTTGTGGTTCATATTAATCCTGCTTTTTTAAGTTCTTTTTTGTTTCTTTTAATATCTTGAATTATTGTTTTTGTTTCTTTTTGAAATTTATAACACTCATTATGGAGATTATTCACTATCCCCAAAGTTATAAATCCAACAATAAATGCTGTGAAATATGATATTATCAAAAGAGGGTCTGGAATTTCTTTAGTTACTCCACTAAACACATTTCCAAGCTCAATGAACATCCCATCTAGGCCCTTTATGAAGAATAAAAATAATGCTAATGCAAAGATTAATGCTAATCCAAAAATTAATGCCAAAAACATGGTTTTATTTAATTTTGAGTTAATTTCTTTATTTAATTGAATAGTGGCATTTGTGAAGTTTAGTTTTTTTAGCCATTTTTTCCTTCTTAAATTTGTTTCTATAATTTTTGTTCTTATGTAACTTATTGGGAATAATAAACCTAAGAAAAAAATCCCTGAGAGAAATGGTGAAAAATAAGTTAGAATTATTCCAATTATTCCTACTATAATTAATATTCTTGAAATTGGTTTTATTTTGTTTTCAAAGAAGGATTTGTCCTTTCCATAATCTTTTTTAAAATCTTCAAAAATTTCCAAATAATTCATATAATGATAAGGTTTAATTTAAATAAAAATTAGTTGGTTTGGATTTAATACTCCATCTAGAGTTGTTATTGTGGGTTCTAATTAATTAGCCATAAAATTTATTTATGCAACATTTATGTCAAGTGCAGAGCAAATTGCATCAATTGGTGTTGAACCAGAATATTGTCTTACACTTGGTTGAATTGTTGCACTTTGAGTAAAGTTTTCACAAACATATGTGCATGTTCTTGGTGAAGGGGGTTGTCCTTGTCTATCTATTGTTCCAGTACAATTGAATGAATATGATTGATAAGTTGAATTTGTGCAATGATTTACTCCATATACTGAACCGGTATTTGTTCTGGTTACATTCAAAGTAAATGTTACTGAGCCTCCCAAAGAAATTTGTTGAGAGTTAGCACTAATGCTATTACATGCTAGTTCTTGCACAGTGTTTGGATTAACTGTTACACCAATCCCAGGTAGTACCATATATCCTGGTTTATCAGAAAATACAGATGAATAATATCCATTTGTTATATATGTGTGGGTTTTAGTAAATTCTCCTAGTGAAACAGTTTCGGTATTTCCATCTCCCCAAGTCAAAGTGCATCCACTAGTAGCACAATATCCTGTTGCAGTAACAGTTAATGGGGCGGTTCCAATATAATTTGTCATGCCCCAGCTACTTGGCCTATTACAATCATTTGAACAAGAAGCATAGTCTTCATTTCCATTACAAACATTGTCTCCACAATAAGTGCAACTTTGGGTTCCTGTTGGAGCATTGCTAAAATCTCCACATTTGGTTGGGCTTGTATCATAACAAACTTTTGTTTGTGTTCCTAAATTACAATCTGACCATTCACAATACCATGATTCTTGGCAATCCTGTGTTGTTGTTTTAAATAAGTAATCGGATGAATCATTGGGGTTTGTTCCAGCTTCTTCTTCGGTTGAATCCCACCACCCATCTTCATCAGTATCTTTTTTAGTAATGCTTGTTATTTCACAAGAAGGATCATATTGGTATGCTCCCAAGCAATTTTCTCTTTCATCATGTAAACCATCTTTATCAGTGTCGGTTCCAAAACTTTTTTGGTAAATAAGTTTCACAATTACTAAATTATTTTGACTATTTTTAGCAAAAATTATTTGTCTTACATAATTTTGTCCATCTTGTTCAAAAATGTTTGTTGAGATAACACTTTGTTTTGAATCTCTTTCCACAAATTCAAAATCTTCTTTTGCTAAATCATTTGATAAAGAGTAAACAGAATCTACCATTTCCCAACAAGCATCTTCTCCACTTGATGCAATACATGAGTCCAGATTATAGTCTTCATAAGTGTAAGTATTTGCTAATGAAAGATTATGATTTAACATTGCAGTTAAATTATTTTTAAATATGGTCCATTCTTCATCAATATTTATCTGTGGGGTTGAACAGCTTTGTTGTATTGCTGGTTGATTATTTATATCGGGACAATCTTTTACAACTTGACAAGTCCTTTGTTGTAATTCATTTATACATTCGCTCCAATTTGTACATGTCCAATTTTCTGTACATGTTTCTGGGGTAGATAAACAGGTTTGATTTTCTATTGGTTTGTTTGTATCAGTTCCACATTGGTTAAGTTCTGTGCATGTTCGTGTTTGGTTGTTGTTGTCGCAATTTGACCAGTTTGTGCAATTCCAATTTTCAGTACATGCTGAATTGTTAATGTCAGTTGGTTGTGGGTTATTTGAATTGTTATTGTTTTGGTTTAAAGTTATTTCTTGTTCTATTATGCAGATTATTTCTTGGTTTCCTGGTTCTGATAGTATTAGGGCTCTTGTGGTTTCATCTTCATATATTGTTTTGTAATAATTTCCAGAGTTTATTTGCTTTTCACAATTTTCTTCCCAAAATGTTTTTTCTGTTTCAAATTCTTCTTGTGTTAGTTGTGTTATATTTTTTAATTCGGCATTTGGGTGGGATTCAAAATATGGTTTTAACTCTTTATTTTCTTTTATCATACTTTCTATACCTGTACAGCCTAATAGGAAGGTTAATGTTAAAATGCAAATAAATAGAATAACAACTTTTTTCATATTAATTAGAACTTTGTTTTATTATTTAAAACTAGTGGTTGTGATGATTTGTAAACAAATTCTCTCTTTTCAAGAGTTGCATAAATAGTTTTGGAAGATAATTACAACTTAAATAACTTTTTCTTCTATTAATGTTTAGGTTGAGTATCATTACTTTACTTTAAGGTTAGGTTAGTTATATGGTTAGTGAAGATTTAAGTAAATTTAAAAATCGTTTATTAAAACAACTTGAAGAAGGGCATAAACACAGAATTGATAATCTTGAACGCCGATTAAGTGATGTAAAAAAACAAAATCTAGATTTAAATGTAATTCAATTTTTTGAAAGGGAAATTAAAGATGAAAAAAATATGTTAAAACATGTTGATTTGGAAGTGGTTTCTTTAATTCATTGGGTTGAAAATGGCTTAAAGCCTACAAAACCTAAACCAGAAATTAGGGGCAATAGTGTAATATTTAGGAAAAGTGTTAGAGTTGGAAAAAAAGTCAAAAAAGAAAAGTTATTAGTTTGTCAAACTGAACCAAGTGTGTTTTTTCCTTATTGGGACAAACAAGGGAATCGCTATTGTCAGGAATACTTGGTTTGTGACTTGAATAAAAATAAGGTTGATTATCTATCTGAGTTTAAAAAAATAATAAAAAAATGGGATTATGCTAATGATGGAATTAAATATGCTAAATTCCTTGGATATGCGCCAGTACCTCCTTCAAAATTTGATGCATTTAAACTTTTTTTCAAAGGAATAAAAGGAAATTCACAACTTCCAAAAAAGTACAATACACTAAGAAAATTCAATCGTTTTTTCAAAGAAGGAATGTAGACACAAGGGCACACTTAAACTGACTTTTCTTACTCTCATAAGCCAAAATTGGTGGTTTTATGGTAAGTAAGGAATTGATTGGGTTAGATGCATTGGTAATTTACAAGGATGGTTCAAAAACATTGAACTGTTTTGGAAAAATAACTAATGAAGATGAGCTATTTTTTACAATTAAAACTGACTTTAACACTTTGATGATTCCAAAACGCCATATTTGTAAAATCAAAATAAAGGAGTTGATTAAATGAGTATAGAAGTAGTGGAAGCAAAACTGCCCGATAAATTTATTGGGACAGTAACAAATGTTTCAAAAATGCGAGGGGACTATGAGGAACAATTTCAAATTGAAATTAGTCCTGCTGAAGAGAACTGGAAGCCAATCAAAACGTGGGTGTCTATTGGGAAAGGGTCAAATGAAGAGCGAGTACAAAAGGGTTCTTCACTTCATGAATGGGTTCAGAGATTAAATTCTATGGGCCTTGAAGGAGACGCTTTAACCGAGGTATTCAAACAGATGATTGGGAAGAAATTTCTCTTCAAAAATGAAGTAATTGGGAACGCAAAGAATTCCAAATGGGTTGTAAGCGAGTGTGTTGGGGGGTAACCCCCCAACTCAAAAGGTGAAAAGGATGGATAAGAAAAGTTTATTTCAAGTAGTTGAACAATCAAAATACAAAATTAACCAAGGTGCATTCAAAAACAATTTTTATTTTGGAAAAACAGTTATTATTGACAATCAAAAGACTGATGCAATTATTTTATCTAATAAAGATGTGCTTGTGGATTTAAGTCAAATAAAAATTGATTCAAAACCTAAAGGATCAAGTGAACTAAAAGAAAAAGGATTTACCTATGTTGACTCTTTGTTAGAAATTTGTCCTACTTGGAGTAATAGCGGGATAACAGAATTTTTAGAAGGAAAAAAAGTTGAAGGTGAAGAGTTATTTAATTTAATTAGAGAAAAACTTGATTATTATATTGATGTTCAAGATAAAAGGTTTCTTGACTTTGTTACGGTGTATGATATTTCAACTTATTGTTATTCTTTATTCAATTCAATTGGTTATTTGTTTTTATATTCAGAAAAAGAATCCGGAAAAACAAAGTTGATGAACTTAATTGAGTTAATTTGTTTTAATCCAATAAATGCAACTAATCCTTCAGAATCTTCTCTATTTAGAATAACAAATAGTTTACAGCCAACGCTTTTGATTGATGATTTTGAGAATTTAGAAAAAGAAAAACAAGCAGTCTTAAACCAGTTGCTAAAGGTGGGTTACAAACGATCTGGTCAAACAATAAGAAATGAAAAAGTGGGACAAAGTTTTGTTCCAAAAAAGTTTGATGTTTACTGTCCAAAAGTAATTACAAATACAACTGGATTAGATAGCATTACTGTTAGCAGATGCATCGTTCTGAGAATGCTTAGAACAAAAACAACCAAAGGCTCAAGAGAACCTAATGAAAATGATCAAACCTGGCAAGAAATTAGAGATTCTTGTTATAATTTTGTTTTAAACAATTGGAAAAAAATAAGCGAATCTTATTTGGATTGTGAAATTAAAGATTTTAAAAATAGACAACTAGAACTTGTGCGCGGGCCTTTAGCAGTTGCAAAAACAATTAATGAAAAACTATACGCCGACTTAGTACCTTTTCTAAAAGAATGCTTTGAAGATAGAGACTTGGAAGATATATCAACTAACTGGGAATACATATTGTTTTCCTCTTTATTTGAAAATATTAGTGAAAAAAGATTTTACTCAGTTGGTGAACTTAGTGAACTTTGTGTAGGTAAGATAGGTATTGAAAAAGAAGCAAGTCTTAGAAGATGGATTGGAAAAACCATATCAAAAATACCATTATTCAAAAAAAGAAGAGTTGGAAGCGGAGTAGAATACTTGCTAAGTCAAGAACTTGTTCAAGAATACATGGAAAGAACCGGGTATCCTATAGAGAATACACTAACTACACTAACTACACTATCTAATGGAGACAAAATAAAAGAATTAGACCAACCAATACTTGACTCTTGCTTCCACTGTAAGGAAAGACAATTTGTAAAGTATTCAGTTGTTGGTTATCCTGGTAAAAATTATTGTGACAAGTGTGCAGAAGAGTTAAAGGGGTTGCATAATTATGTTTAATTTTTCAAAAACGAACTGGGAGGTGTTTGAATGAGTGGAAAAACAGGGCCAATAACTGATGTTGGCAAAAGTGTTTCAAAAATTAATGCAGTAAAGCATGGATTATATTTTAACTTGTGTGAATTTTTTCCTTGTAATCTTTGCATTCACAGAGATAGTTGTGCGGATTTTGAACAAGGAGGAATTTGTAAATTAGACAAAGAACAATTTGAAGAGTTAATGAAAGAAGAGTTAGATGTAGTGAAAACAATGGAAATGTTAATCAGATTGAATATAGTGCGATTAAATAGAGCAGTTGAACAATTAAATCAAGAACCTTATCATATTGAGCTTAGCAAAATTTCTGCTGAGATAAGGCAAGAATTACAATCTCTTTTTTTAATGAAAAATAGGTGGTGTGAGAATGATAGAAAGATTGAAACAATGTAACTCTTGCAACGTGCGAGCAAGGTGTGAACTCTTTGTTCCTGGCGAAGATTGTTATATTGAGAAAAGATTTGAAGTACAAGTTTATGGGAGAGAAAAAGGTTTCACTAATATCTGGATGGCCTATATTAATCGCTCAATATGTATGTTTGGAAGTAAATCTGAAGAAAGAGAAAAAATATTTAGTAAAAGAGCGAACGAATACTGGGAAGAAATAAAACCACTGTTTAAACTGGAGGAAAAAACATGCAAGACTTCAAAAAATTAAAAGTGTGGCAAGAATCAAGAGAACTTGTAAAAGAAATCTACAAAATAACAGAAAAGTTTCCAATGAATGAACAGTATGGAATAACTTCACAAATGAGAAGAGCAGTAACTTCAATCTCAGCAAATATTGCAGAAGGTTGTGGGAAAGCAACACAAAAAGAATTTAGAAGATTTTTAGTAATTGCAAATGGTTCAAACAAAGAAGTAGAAAACTTTCTAATAATTTCAAATGATTTGGGGTATGTTAATGGTGTTCAATTAGGTGAAATTTCACAGAGGTATGAAAAAATTGGAAAAATGTTGACAAGTTTGATAAAGAAATTAAGATAATAACTAGCTAGTATTTCAAAAAGTTGACTTGCTTAAGTTAGTTTACTTCTATCAGAATCTTTCTAATTTTTTAATGGTATGCTGAATTAATCTGAAGCATGATTGAATCCAAATCTCTTCCACTTAAATGTACATATCTTGCGGCCATATCACTTGATTGGGTCCATCCAAAGAATTGTTTTAATTGGGCCTCAGTAAGATGCTTTGCAAGAAAGGTTGCTCTGCTATGGCGGAACATGTGGGGATTTACTTTCTTTGTTACTTTTGCAATTTTAAAGTTTACTGAAATCAATTTTTTTACTGCGGAGTAACACAAAACAGAATTTGGTAATCTATTTCCTTGAACTCTTAAGTTACTTATTCTTTCATTTGTTTTTATCCAAACAAGTGATTCAGGATTATCTTTGTATGGGTGTTGTTCAATCCATTTTTTGAGCGGAGTAACACTTTTGATTATTGGCACTCTTCTTTGTCCTGTTTTGCCATTAACTAGAATTGAAGAAATTGGTTCAGCAAAAGTAATGTGTTTTATTTTAAGAGTTAGTAATTCTCCAATTCTTACTCCACTTTCATAAAGTAAGTGAATGAATGCTTTATCTCTTACAAACTGGCATACACTAATTGCACTAAGTACATCTTGTTCTGTTAAGAGTTCTTCTGGCATTATGCAATCTCTTGGTTCTTTGTTTTTTATCCAACTAACAAGTTTTGGTGTTACCTCATCTTCTCCAAGTAACCATTTGTAAAAAGATTTTATTACAACTTTGTAATCTATTTTTGTCCAGCTTGAATAATTGTGTTTTTCAAGTTCACAAAGATATAATTCAATATCTTCTTTTGTAACATTTTCCAAGTCTTTTGCAACTATTTGTGAGAATGTGCGGAGTACTGCAACTTGTTTTTTCAATCTGATTGGTTTTACTCCACAAGCTCTTTTTGATTGTACAAATTTTTGTATATGTTGCTTGTTTTCTTCACAAATTCCACAAGTTTCAAGTGTTTTTAGTGCACTTTGAAAGCGTTTTTCTGATGAATAGATATCATCAAGCTTTTTGTTCATGTTAGAACTAGGCAAATTAGTGGAGCCAATAACTACTGACTCCTTACTACTAACTTGCGGTACAATCCCCCCTCCCAGAGTTGCACCGGGGATCTCTCGGTTTCAGCTTGCGTCAGGTTTCCCTGATATAATAGATATCTACAGCCAAGCGTTCTAGCTACTAAACTAAGGGGGGATCTTTGATCAGTAATGAGTCCTAGCTCACCACTATATGAATTGAAAGAAGGAGTATTTTTAAAGTTTGGTTTTGTTTAAAATGAATGGCCAACCAAGAGTTATGTATAAACCAGTGATGAAAAAACCAACAATTCCAAAATATCCGCTCGAGTTAAAAGAAATATATCCAAGTATTCCAAGAATAATTGTTCCAAAAATAATATTTAATTTTTTATTTTCTGTTTTGATTTTCCATTTTGAATCACGATAAATTACAAAACCAAAATAATAACCAAATAACAAATATCCTAAATAAAATGTTTCGGGCAAAACAAATACGGTCACAATCATTATAACAAAAATAATTAGTAATAATTTTTCTTCACTAAATTTACTAACTTTTAAGTGGGATTTTTTAACTTTTCTTTCAAGTTTACAAAGAGCTTTTCCTAAGATATATCCAAGCAATAGTCCTGCTAATACATCACTTACAAAGTGAACTCCAAGATAAACTCTTGAAATTAAAACTAATATTACAAGGATAATTGCAACATATTTAGTTTTTAATTTAATTTTTTTTTCATAAAACGAATAAATTGATCCAGCTAGTGTTGCATGTCCTGAAGGCATTGAGTATGTTCCTGCTTGATTTTCAAGAACAAGAATTCCTTCTGGGCGAACCCTTCCAATTAGTATTTTAAAAAAACCAGCAAATAAACTAGAAACAAGTATTATTGACATTAGCATAAAGCTTCTTTTTTCATACCCTAACCAAAATAACCAGGCTGCAACAATAATCCAAGGTAAAGGGTGTCCAAAAAAAGTAATTATTCCAAAAAAAAGATCTAAAAGTGGAGTAGAAAAACTCTGTAAAAATTCATTAACAATTATTTCGGAAACCATAATAATCATTCAAATTTTTGTAATTCTTTTATTTGTCTTGTGAATTCATCACAATGTAATGCAAATAATTTTTGTGCACGTGGAGAAAAACCTGCTTCTTTGGAATATTTTTTTACAGTAGCCGTATCTTTAATCATTTGTGAAAGTAAAGTTCTAACTAACAATTTGGGTCTTTTTGATTGTTTTGAAAAACTTTCAACAAGAGCTTTGTATTGATATCTTGATGGTTTTCTTGTTTTATAAAATACTTTATTTAAAATAGTGATTGTTTTTTGCGGGACATTATTATGTTTTAGGTTTGCTTCAAGTATTAAATGCCAACCATAATATTGAGCTCTTTGAATAGGGGTGCTTCGTCCCTTTGGACCTACTTTTGGAAGTGCCCATTTCATACATCCTGCAACTTTTCCATTGCCTTCTTTAAAAACTTTTTTTTCAATTCCAGCGTAACAAGTTGGGCACGAAACACTCAAAGTATACCTTTTGTTTCCTCTTTTTTTGACTAAACTACTACAGGGCATTTTTTACATCCCCATTTTTCTAGCAGCTTGTTTAATAACACTTGCAAATTCTTCCAAGTTTGTAACTGTTGTTTTTCTTCCTCTATTGGTTCCTTTTGTAATTGTTAAATGTCTTCCATTTCCTGTGATAAAATATTTTGTTGAACGATGTGCTTCTGGTCCAACTTCAAAAGTTCGTTTTCCAATTGTTTCAGCAATTTGCCATTCAAGTTTTGCAACAAGTGGTTTTTTTGGTCTTCGAATAACTTTTCCTTTTCCAGCCAACTCAGCTTCACCAAGTTTATGTGCAACTTCAACAGCCTTTTTACTTGCACCAAGAGGCAAGCGTATCTTTAGGCCTGGAATTCTTTGTCCTTTTGTTCCAGGGTTAATTATATTTCTTTTTTTAGCCATAAAAATTACTTCTTTGCTTTAGCTTTTTTAGCTCTTTTCAAACTTGGGATTTCTGCTTGACTATATTCAACCATTACTCCACATGCTTTTAGTGCTTTTTTTGTTGCATAGATTTTACAAAGTGCAATTAATTCTTTTTGAGTTGGTCCATTAAATTTATCCAACTTACAAATTTCATTTATAACTTTACTAACAATTCTAGTGTTAACTTCTTTAATTGCTTCACCAGCATCTCCCTTTCCAAGCCCTAGTTCCCCTAAAGCAGCATCGACTTTATCAAGTTCAACAGTTTTTCTTAAATTATCTTCAATTTTTTCATCAGTACTATAAGTTAGGCTTGCTAAAAATTCGGCTATTGCAAGCGGAGCAGTTTCATTTGTTATTGTTATTTTTTTTATTGCTTTCCAATCTTCATAATTTGCTACTAATTGTATTTGTTCTTCCATTCAAAAATCACCTTTATTTGTTATATACTATTACTTTTGATTTATTTATAAATATTCTCTTAGGTTGCTTTTTTATGAAAGTAAAAGAATTGGTGCAAGATTTTGAAAAAAAGAAATATGGTTTTGCAAAAGAGGCTTCTATACAAGTTTGTGAATGGAATAGAGATGCTATTAGAACAAATGGGAAAGAACATTGTTACAAACAAGATTTTTACGGAGCAGATACAACTAGTTGTCATCAAATTGCACCAACTACTTTTTGGTGTAATAATGCATGTGTTTTTTGTTGGAGACCAAAAGAATATATGGGTTCAAAACCACCAACTCTTCCAAAACCAAAAGAAATGATTGAAGAATTAATTAAAAAAAGAGCAAAACTTTTGAGTGGATTTAAGGGTAATGAAAAAGTAAAGCTGAGTACTTTTGATAAAGCTTTAGAACAAAGACACTGGGCAATTTCGTTAAGTGGTGAACCTACTTTATACAAACAACTCCCTGAATTAATTTCTTATTTAAAAAAAAGAAAGGGAACAGAAACAGTTTTTTTAGTTAGTAATGGACAAAATCCAAAAATGCTCTTAAAATTGAAAGAAACAAAATCTCTTCCAACCCAATTATATATTTCAATGGTTGCACCAGAAGAAAAATTATACAAGAGCATTACAAAAAATAAAGAAAAAAATGGTTGGAAAAAATATTTAAAATCTTTAGCAATGCTAAAACTTCTCCCTACAAGAACAGTAATTAGATTTACTTTAATTAAAGGAAAAAATGATGGTGAAAAAACACTCGGACAATTAGCAGAAGTTCTTGAAACCGTTGCAGCAGATTTTGTTGAAATAAAAGCTTATATGTGGATTGGAATGTCAAGAAAAAGACTTGTTGAAGAAAATATGCCTTCTTTTGCATACACTAAAAGTACAACAAAAAAATTACTCAAATTAATGCCTTCTTATAAGCTTGAAAATCAAAAAGAAATTTCAAGAATTTTACTTTTTAAAAATAAAAAATCTAAATATAAAACAAAAATAATTGATCGTTAATTATCTAATACATTCGCCTTTGGCAGCTATTTCACGATCTAGCATATTTTCTCCATTTGCATTATCTTTTTCAAACAAGTAATCTTCTGGCCACCAATATATTTCTCGTCCGCCTAGTTGAGAAACACAAACTGCCCCATCATCAACTGCATTAAAAATGTCAAGCAAACTGCTTATTTTTGCGTTATTAGGCAGGTCATTGTAGGGCATTCCGCTAATTCCGTCTAATTGTATTACGCCATCAGTTGGAATTAGGTAGTTTGTTGTAATTATCTCTCCATCTCCTGCGTAACCTAGTCCATAAGCATTTTCTGTTGGAGTGTAAGCAATTGTTTTTAGATAAATTGCTCCTGGATCGTTAGGGTTTGAAAAGAACATTCCATATACATCATCTGCTTTGTAATCAGGAGTATTATTTATAAGTTGATTTAAATTGCCTCCATAAAAATCACGACATCCGTCAATTCCAGTCCATAAGAATAAACTGTTTGAGTTAGCAGCAATTTTATCCTTGTCTTTATTTACTTCATATGCAAGGTATGGGATTGTTCCAAGAACACCATTTATTTTCATTAACATTGGTGTTGCTGTTGTTGGAGAAAAAATAATGTTTGCATCGTTTGTTACTGAGTAAGAATAGTCAAGTATTTTTGCTCTTCTTGATGCAAGAGAATTTAACCAAGTAAAACTTTGTAATTTAGTGTTTTTTAATTTTGCAAGTGCATCTTTTTGATCAGTTGTTAAAAGAATTCCTTCTTTTTTTACAATGTCAAAACTACTTCCGCTTGATAGTGCACTTCCATAATCTTTTCTATTATTATTTATTTTCAAACCAGTTGATCCATCAAATGGAGTATAATAAAGTGGACTAAAATCATTATTTATTGATTCAATTAATTCAAGGTCAACTACTACTTTTGCTTTTGTTGCCCCGGCTGAGAATAATTGTGGAGAAGCCCCATCAAATTCAATTAATAATCTTACTCTATATTTTCCAGCATCAGGAACTACAAAGTCACTATCTTTATAGTAGCTTTTTGCTTTTGAAGAATAAAAGAAAATGTTGTCATTGTCAAAATATTTGTATCCTCCAATATTTGGGTCAGTAAATCCTGGATTTGATTTGAGAAGAGTTGTAGTATATTCGTTTGAAAAGTCATCTTGGAAATTTGTTCCAAATCCATCAAGCATTAAATTAACATTAAAATCAACTACTTCTAAAAATTGTTCTGCATCACTTATAATTGGTTCATCAAAAAATGCATCATAACCAGCAGGATAACTGCTCACATCGACAACATAATCAAGTTGATGGTATAAAGAAGGTTTTCCTTCATAATATTTTGTTGAAAGTGGAAGGTAACAATCTCCGGATTCGGTTAATTCAATGTCAGTTGGAACAACTCCCTTTGCAATATCAAATGCATAATTATTTGGACAAGAAATACTTATTCTTTTCAAAAAATTATCTATTACTGAAAGTTTTTTTGCAATTAAAATTGAAAGTTGAGTAGCATCAATATATTTGTCCTTTATTGTAGTACTATTAATTGCATTCCAATCCCAAGAAAGAAGCATTTGTGCTCCTGCATCTTCTCCTGTTTCTCCAAATAAAATTCCTTTTTCACAAATAGCACTTCTTGTGGGGTTTGCGCTTTTCCTCTCTTCCATATTAAATTTGAAATGATATTTGTAAGTTAAATCTTCTGCTTTTGAATCAGGAATATTGAATGGTCCAAAGCTTCCATTTACAAGAGTTGTTGGCGAATGAGAATGTTTTTTCACTGGAAGCTCTACAATTGCATAACTATTTTCTTTTAATCCATTATCAGAAAATTTAAGTGCAACTTCTTGTTCGTCAAAAAAATCATATACCATTGGTTCACTAAAATCCCATTGTGCAATAATATCATTATTGTAAACAGTTGGACTTGATGCATCTTTTAATAAATTAATTTGGAAATCTGGCAAAGTCATTGTTACTCTATTTTCACAATCAGCAGCAAACAAAGTGTCACTTGTTGAGTAAACTCCACCGTATTTTGCTCCATCAACAAAACCAGTACTAATAATTGAACCAACAAGTCCTTGCATTCTTCTTTTTTCTTTAAAATCTCCTCCTACAAGATTATCAAAAAGATAAGTTGCGGCATCACTTGACTGTGTTTCATATGTTACTAGTTGTTGTGCTGCTTCAATTGCATTGTCAATATCAATATCTGTAAGATAAGCAAGGGTTCTCATATTTTGAATATTTGTTGTGAGTGTGCTAAACTGGCTACTAGCCTCAGTTAAGAGATCTCCAAGATCACTAGTCATTGTTTCGTAAAGTTCAAATAATTGGTAGAGAGAATTTAATCGTCCTGCCCAGGTGGTCATTGTTCCAATTGCTCCTCCTGAAAGGCCTTGCATTGAGGATACTTCTCCTTGAGCTGTAGTAATTAAAGTAAGAGATGATACACAAGCAGCTTCTTTATTAGATATACCCTGTGTAGCACCTGTAGACGCTTTTGTTAAACTTGCTTGTGCAGCGGATAAATTAGATTGTATTGTTGAAGCTGTAGTTAGTGAATCAGTCCATGACCCAATTAAAGTGAGTATTAAACTTACTGCTTGAATTGTTAATTCAGTAGTATCTTCTTCATCGGCTAGCGCAGTAGTAATACCATCGTATGCAGCTAGTTGATATAATTCAGCCGCATCACTAGCATCTTTAATTGCATCCATTTTTGTTTTTGCAAGTTCAATATATTGTTTAGCATCAAGATCATCATCTGATGCTGAAGTTAGGGCATCAATTGCAGCTGCTTCAAGAGCAGATTCCATATAATCAAATGCATCCTCTGATTCATCTTTTAAAATTTGGATTTGTTCATGTGCATCCTCTGCATTTTCAACAGCAGTCTCAGCTTCAATTGTTTGATTTTCTGCAGTAAGTGATTCTATTTGAGTCCAAAGAGAGTATAAGTCATTTGCACTTATCAAAATTTGCCCAAGGTTTCGATACCATTGGCTGCTACCCGTAGCTGCTTTTTTTAAAGAACTGATTGCAGCCTTTGTGTCAGCAGTAGCGAGGCTACAAGTTACTCCGCTAAGAGTTGACTGGGTTGTGCCAATTTCAGTTGTTAGTGTTTGTGCAGTTGCTACTAAACCAGTAGTTGTTGTAACTAAAGAAATAATATCGCTTGCCATGCTTGCATCTCCTTGTGAAACTAATCCGTCAATTTCGTCTTGTAAATCTTCTGCAGCACCAAGTGAAAGTGCAGAGTCTTCTAAAAGATCGGTTGCATCATCCATAACATCTTCTGTATTTGTGTAAGCATCTTTTATCAAAACATTTTCTGCGTATGATAAACTTTTTGCAGAGAACATTGCGGCATCCAGTTCACCAATTGATTGGGTAAAACCTGCAATATAAAGTCCTTCTCCAGCATAATAATCATAATTTCCATACATTTTGTATAACCAAGACTGTCCATCAGATTCTCCAATTGAACTGCTATAAAGGTCACAAATACTTGCATCAACTCCAACATCCTCTGCTAATAAATTATTTCTAATTCGAACACTATCTTTTGTTCCAACCTCAAGCAAAGAAACAACAAATTTTTCTGGATAAACATATTCAGCAGTTGGTAATACTGTTATTTCTTTTTCATCAATAAATGTTTTTTCCATTCCTGGAATACTTGCGTGCACCGTGACACCATAAACTCCTGCAATTTCTCCACGAGTTACCTTAACTGATTTACTTTTTCCACCCTTAAGAGCAAAGTAACCATTGTCTAAAGAAATTTCTCCCTCATCAGTTCCTCCTCCACAACCATAATCTCCATCACATAAATAAAAATTTATTTTGCTTGATTTACAATTTTTTGCATCAATTAATATGTTCGCTTCATCCCCATCATGAGTAATTATTGGGTCATCACTTGTTACAGAAACACATTGTTCTAAATTTTCTACTGCAACATCAAATTTGATTGTTTGAATCGCATTTCCAAGTTTAAAATCAACATCAAACTTTGCACGATCTCCCGCATAATCATTTGAAGGAACAAAAAATATTTTTATTTTATATTCTCCAGTTTGTGGAGAACTTTCAATTAATTGATAATCATCTACAAGACTAGTCCCAGCACTATAACTTTTATCAAAAAGAACTTCAACAGGACCCATTGTGTTTGAACTCCAATCAACACTTGCAAGTAAATCATCACTATTACTACAAAGTACTCTTAATTTTGCTTCAAGTAAAAGTTCTCCATAATGTGTTGTTTCACTAACACTACTTCTATTTAGAACAATACATCCAGTTCCAACAAATTCTGCAAAACCAATTATTGCTGGAATCTCAAAAATAACTTCTTCGCCAGTATTTGCATCCACTAAAACTACTTGAAAAATATATTCATATTCATCTCCTTCATAATCTGATGGATCTCCAGTTAAACCAAGATCTGCATTTGGATCAATTATAATAATTAATTGTCCATTTGCATCATATGTTGCATTTCCAGTTGTTGTTGAAATTATTGTTCCGTTTTGACCAATAACAGTAACACTTCCAACTCCAAGTCCTTTTGGGATTCCTCTTGTTTGTATTGAAACTCTTGCTGTTTCTTCTGGATTCATTGAAAGGTTCAAATTTGTCCCATCTGTGTTAAAAGTTTCAACATCTCCTTCACTAGTAGTGCTTCCTCGAACAGATAATTTTACTCCATCTTCATCAGTAAAAGAAATATCGTCTTTATTTGGAAATAGTTCTCCTGGAGAAATTATGCCAGTAGCAACTAATCCTCCTCCAATTAATAAAATTAAAACAACTAAAATAATCAAGAGTTTTTTCTTATCAATAGAAGTTATTTTCCCCATGAACGAGTTTTCATCATACTCGTCATTTTCTTCCTCTGGATAGTCATAAGTCATTTTAGCTCAAGAAAAATAAGGGGTTTCTGCTTTATATACTTAATTTTTTTAGTTACAAGAATAACCTGAATCACTTATTACTTCATCTTCAAGTTCAGCTAAATACTCAGGATTCCAAAATATTTTTACATTATTTTCAGTTAAATTTATTGCAAGTTTTTCTTCTTTTATTAAGTTGAAAAGTCCATTAAGTGTGTCATAATTTGTTATTCCTCTATTATCATAATTTTTCAAAAACACACTTGTGTTTTGTTTGACAATTGAATAGCTATTTAGTATATTTGTTTCTTCATCAATCGGAGTCAATATTAGTGGTTGGTCGGAATTTTTTGAACTAAAAAATGTTGTAGTTAATCCAAGAGTCCCATTTTTTAGTCTTTGCCAAGAAATTTTATGATTGTTCCCAGTTTTTGTTTCAGTAAATGTTTGTTTGTCTTGGTCTTCAAAATCATGACATTTTGAATCTCCAATTGTTGAAGTTCTAAGTGCCCAAGTTTTTGTTGGAACATTATTTGCACTAGTTCCAGAAACACTATATTGTAATTGTGCTCGATCATTATCTCTTGTAACAGTCATTTCAACAGGTGTTGGTTGTGAAGGAACTAATACAAAATCATTTGTACTAGTATCATATTCAAGAACAATTCCAGTATCTGTTACAGCTGGGTTTGTTGAAGAAAAATAATTTATTTTCTTAAGTGCATTGTTTGCTTCTTTTGCAAAAACATCTTCCCTGAGTTTTAATAAACTATTAGCTCCAACTCCATATCCACCTCTTTCACTTCCAACTTCCCCATCAAATGGTAATTCATAAAATGGATTATAATTTGGAGCTTTTCTTATTGGAATTAGATGAACTATTATTTCTGAATTAAGTTCTAAACCATTAAATAAACTGTATAAATTTTCATTAGTTCTAATAATTTCAATTTCAACTCGGAAGAGTCCACCAAAGGGAAGGATTGTATTATTTTCTCTATTTACTTTAAATTTAATTTTGTCATTTTCAATATATTTTTTTACTTTATTAAAAGTAGTTCCTGCATTTAAGAAACTTGATTCATAGTATTTTAAAAAGTCAGTTAATAATGCTTGATTATAATTGTCTTTTATTAAATA
>JABHJM010000018.1 GCA_018691995.1 Candidatus Iainarchaeum sp. | reverse complement strand
CTTAATTTATCTTTTAAGTCAGCATGTCTAACTTTGAATTGGAATGAAGTGTAATCCACATTGTTTGAATCATCCACTGCCCTAAGCTTTATTTTATTCACTCCTAATTTTGTCAGGTCAATACTTGCTGTTTGGTATTTTACTTTACCTTCATTAAAATTTGATGGTGCTTTTAGTTGTGTCCAAGTCCCACCATTTAATTGATAGTCAATTCTGTACTGTCCAGCATTGTCAACTTTCAATCCATAAGAGATTGGTAAGTTAACTTCATTAACATAGAAACTTGTCACATAAGTACTTGCAACTATATTTCTGAATCCTTCTAGATCTTCTCCAAGAAGACCTTCAAAGATATCGTATCCTGTTTGGATAAATCCTGTTGAACAATCACCACTTGTATAAAAACTTACATATACATTCAGTGCTTCTTTTGGCCAACTTCCTGCTGAAAACTTTTTACTGTAATCAACATCTGTTGGATCTTGAACAGCTGAGGCATTAAATGTTGACAGAGCTGTTCCTGAGGTTGTGTATATATCTATCATTGCACATGCGGCTGTTGTTGGTGCTTCTCCTCCAACAGTTAGTTTGTTTTTGTTTGAATCATATAGGAATTCAATTGTCCCATCATCTAATTTTTCAACTTTTAATTCAAGATCTGTTAATCTTTGATTCATATCTGCAACTAATAAATCGTTAAAAATTGCAGAGACATCATAAATACTTGTCATTCCACCAAATGAAACTACAACATTATATGTTTGAGGATTATGAGCTGAAACATCAATTGTTCCAGTGTAGTTGTTATTTCCATCTAATCCAACAATTGTTCCTGTAACAATTTGTATGTTTGCGTCACTTGCGCCATTTGGAGCTTCACCATAAACTCTTAGAGTCATTGCGCTCTCATCAAAAAACAAGTTAATTGTTCCGTGGTTCATTGCAACAACTGTTGCTTCAAGAGCAGTCAATCTTACATCAAGTGCGTCAATTTGTGCTTGTAAGTTAGCTATTTCTGCTTGCATTTCAGCGTTTAGATCAGTTACTCTTTGATCAACTGCATCTACTTCTGCTTGTAAATCAAGAATATTTTGATCATGATCTGCAAGTCTTTGATTTATTGCAGTTATTTGTTGTTGGAAATTTGCATCTTGTGCATTTAAATCAGCAACTTGTTGTTCTAAAGTAGTAATTCTTGCATCTTGATTATTAATTTCAGTATTCAAATCATATACATCTGCTTCTAATTGATCAATTTGAGATTGTTGATAATCAGCTAGTAATGCTTCAACAACAACTCTTGCGGATTCACTATTTGCATCTACAAATTGTGCTTGTACATTTAAAATTTGAGGGTTGCTATTGTAAACTCCAAGTAATCCAAAGTTTTTTGTGTAATACTTGGTTTCACTATTAAAGTCTGCAAGTTGCATGCTTAGTGGTGGAACTACTCCAGCGTTATTTTCATCACGAACATAAATTCTAACTTTAGTTGTTCCATTTGGAGCATATCCACTAACTCTTAGGCTTGGTGCCCAAGGTCCAGCAGATCTAGGTCTGTATGAAACCCAAATTGATCCTGGGTTTGTATCTGGATCAATTGCATTAACAGTTATTAGACTAAAGTCATTAACATCAGTACAACTTCCAGGCGCCCCTGTTGGACATTCTCTGATTGTAAAATTATAATCTCCGGGAACATCTAGAACTTGCCATTTGTTCACATTATCTGGATCGGGGTTATTATCATTTTCAATAAAGCTTCCAGTTTCTGGCCCTGTCCATTCAACTAAACATTCATCACTTGGGCCACCATATTTGGGCATTTTAAATTAATTTCCCAAGATTGTCCTTGAGCAACAACACTTGGCGTATTAATTGTTGTCGCCGCGAATGTTCCTCCAATTAAAACTAAAAGTACAAAAAGTACACTAACTATGCATCTATTCATTTTACAACCCCCCAAAATGAACTATTTTATATATTTGTACCAAAGAAGTATTTATATATGTTCTTTAATTGCCATATTCTGCAATAAAAGTTAGACAATTGTCTAACTAATTGATAAAGATGGAGTTATTTTTTACAAATATTACACTTTTTCATGATTCTTTCTTCTGCAATTTCAAGAGCAGCTTTACGAGGATAAATTTTACTTTTTTTAGCAGTTTTAAGAACAAAGGAAGTATTTTTTCTAATTTTCTCTTTCACCATTTCAAACATTTTCTTTTCACTTCCACCAATATATTCAACATATGAAGAAATTACTCCCCCGGCGTTTGCAACAAAATCTGGCACAATTAGAACACCTTTGTTATGTAGCATTTGTTCTATTTTTTCACTCATTGGAATATTACTTCCTTCAACAATTATTTTTGCATTGACATTATCAACATCTTTTGATTTTATGAAATCAGGGATTGCAGCAGTAATTAAAACATCAACTTTTGCTCCAATTATACTTGGACAAGTACTAGTGTTCCCAGGATAATTAATTACACTTCCTGTTTCTTTTTTTACTTTCATTAGTTCTTCAACTTCAATTCCATTTGGAACAGATAAGCATCCTCGTGAATCACTTACAGCAATTAACTTTGCTCCTTTCTTTGTTAAGAATTTTGCAGTAAACACTCCAACATTTCCAAAACCTTCAACTGCAAATGTTGATCCTTTTACTTTTTTTCCAATTTGTTTTAATGCAATTTCAGTGGCCTCTGCAACACCATACCCAGTACTTCCAAGTTCATGTGGAAGCCCACCCATACTCTTTGGTTTTCCAGTACAACTTTTATTATTTCCATTTGCTTTTGCAAACCATTCCATTTCCTCTTCAGCCATATTCATATCAGGTGCAGCAACATATTCACTTGGAACGACAACTTTAAGTGCTTTTGAGAAAGCTTGCACAATTGCTTTTTTTTCTTGTTTTGTTAAATCGCGATCATTTGCAATAATTCCACTTTTTGCTCCACCAAAGGGTAACTCAGCTAAGGCATTTTTTAGTGTCATTGTTCGAGCTAGTCTAAACACTTCTTCTTTACTAACGCTAGGAGTCATTCTTATTCCACCTTTTCCTGGGCCAAGAGATGTATTATCAATTACAACAAAACCTCTCATTCCAACTTTTGGATTATATACTTCTAATATTTTTTGTGGACCTAATACGTCAAACATTTCAAAAGTCATTTTTTCACCTTATTAATTATTTATAAAACACATTTTTGAAGTATTTATTAGTATAGTACCTTTACGGAAATTAGACTTTTTGTTATTTAAGTGATTCAATATATTTTGTTGCACTTGTTCCAGCAATTGCTCCATCTCCAACAGCTGTTGCAATTTGGGCAAGATCTCCTTCGTTACAATCTCCTGCAGCAAATATTCCAGGAACACTAGTTTCAAGTTCATGGTTTACTTTAATGTAACCTCTTTCATTTTTGTCAACATTAATCCAACTAGTAGCTGGAATGTGTCCAACATAAGTGAATGAACCATTTACTTCTATTTCATTTTCTTTTTCTGTTTTTACATTTTTTATTTTAAGTTTTGATAAAAATTGTTCCCCAATAAATTCAGTAACAACACTATCCCAAATAAATTCAATATTCTTTTTACTAAATGCATCTTCTTGATGATCTTTCTCAGCACGAAGTTCATTACGTCTATGAATTACAATAACTTTTTTTGCTAAATTTGAAAGGTAAAGTGCTTCTTTTATTGCAGCATCTCCCCCACCTATAACAGCTACTACTTTATCTTTGTACATTACTCCATCACATAATGCACAATAATGGACTCCTTTTCCTTCATAATCTGCTTCGCCAGTAACACCAAGTTTTCTTGGATTACTTCCAACTGCGATAATTACTGCTTTTGTTGTTATGTTTCCTTCATCAGTTTCAACGACTTTTTCTTTATCACCAGTAATATTTTTTACATCGAGTAATTTGTGTTCAACCCCTTGTGTTTTTGCTTGAGCTAACATTTTGTTTGCAAGTTCTGCTCCATCAATGCTTTCAAAACCAGGATAATTTTCAATATTTTCTGTTAGAGCAATTTGTCCCCCAACAAGTCCTTTTTCTGCTAGTAGAGTTTTGAGTCCTGCTCTTGCAGTGTAGATTGCGCTAGTTATTCCTGCTGGTCCCCCACCTATTACTATTACATCATAATCCATTTTGCTCACCATTTTTATTTATTCTTCTTCCTCGCAACAATCGCAAACCCAAATCGTTTCTCCAGTGTCATTTGTTTCTTCGTGACATTTTTCAAGATCTACTCCAAATTCATTTTTCAATTTCTTTTTACATTTTTTGCAAACAATCATATTTGGACTTTCATATCCTTCTATAAATCCTGCTTCTCCAGCATCAATTTCATCATTTTCAAGTTGTTCTTCAACATCTTTTTTTTCGTAAATGTCGTCTCCAGTATCTCCCATTAAATCACCTATAATAATAACGCATCTGATTCTTTTTAAACAAGTGGTTTCGCTATTGAAACTTGTTTTTATTTAATAAAATCATCTATAATTTCTATTTTTTTATTAGTTGCGTCAACTTTAACTTTTGCTCCAATTGGAAGAAAAGCATGCGGTTGATAGTGCCCAAATTCATTTATTTTTAAAATTGGAAAATCATAATCTTTTAGCAATTCAACAATAACTTCTTCTGCTTTTAGACCTTCTTTTTCTCCTTCAAAACCATAGTTATGCCCAATCACAAGTCCTTTAATTTTGTCAAACACCCCGATTTGTTTATATTGTTCAATTCTATAAAGTATTTCCTTTATTTTTGATTCAAATGTTTCTAAAAATAAAATTGAATCTGTAAAATCTGGGAAGTATTCTGTTCCAGCCAATTTCAAAATACAACTAATATTACATCCAATTAATTTTCCTTCGCATTTTCCTTCCCTTATAGTTGTCCATTCTTTGCTTGGTTCAATTTCTTTTTCCCCTTTAATTAATCTTTTTTCTAACCATTTTTTTGTGTAATCATAATCAAGTTCTTTTCCATCTCCAATTTTTGAATCACAAGTGTGAATTGTAATAAGATTCGTTTTCTTATTCAATGCTAAAAGTAAAACATCAATATCACTTTTTCCAAGAACTAGTTTTGGGTTATTTTTTATCATTTCAAAGTCGAGTAAAGGGAGTGTTTGATTTGCAGGACTCCCTCCTTGAATACACCATATTGCTTTTACATTTGGATCAGAAAAAGCTTCGTTAATATCATCGGCTCTTTGCTGTGGTGTTCCTGCGGAATGCCCCCACTTTCCAATTTCAAACAAATTTTTTGAATAGCTAATTTTGAAACCTTTTTCTTCCATATATTTTTTGAAATTTTCTAATTGTTCTTGTTTAATATCATAAACCTTCTTTGAGGGAGCTACAATTCTAATTTTATCTCCAAATTCTAATCTTTTTGCTATCATAAATATCACAACCCTAAATGTTCTTTTAATGCACTACGCATAACCTCTATTGGCGCATCTTTTCCAGTCCAAAGTTTGAAACCAACAGCACCTTGGTGAACAAGCATTCCAAGTCCATCAACGGTTTTTAGATTTGCTGATTTTGCATTTTCTAAAAATTTTGTTCTAAGTGGATTGTACACAAGATCCATTACAACAAGATCTTTTTTTGCATTAACAAATTGCTTTGTTGTAATTAGAGTTTCGCCTTCTGATTTTCCACTCATTCCCACTGGAGTACAATTGATACAAAGGTCAACCTCATTTAGGTGATTTTCAATTTCCATAATACTTCCAAATTCAAAATTTACATTTACTTTTTCATTTACTTCCATTACAAGTTCTTTTGCATTTTCAATTGTTCTATTTAACACAATTGTGTGAGCAGAGTTTTGTGCAAGTGCAAAAGTTATTGCACGAGCTGCTCCTCCAGCACCAAGAATTAAAACTTTTTTTCCATTAACATTGATTCCCTTTTCTTGTAGAGCTTTTAAACAACCAATTCCATCAGTACTAGTTGCACACACTTTTTTATTCTCAAAATAAATTGTATTGGCAACTCCAACTAGTTTTGCCTCTTCACTTAACTCATCAACATTATCATGCACAGCTTTTTTGTGAGGAATAGTTACATTACTCCCATATATTTCTCTATTTCTAATCTTTTCAATAAAAGAAGGGACATCTTCTGGAAGAACTTCTAGTTTTTCATAAATAAACTCTTTGTCGAGTCCAACTTCAACAAGAGCAGCATTATGCATAACAGGACTTAATGAATGTCCTATAGGATAACCTATTACAGTAATTTTTTTCATAATATTTCACTCAAGCTTTTTATATTCATCAATTACTTCGGCAAGTACTTTAAGAGAAAATCTTTTTGCAATTACTCCATCCGTTTCAAAATATTTTCCAATTTCACTCACTAATGAAAATTCAGGCATTCCTTCTCTTGCTTTCTTGTCAAGTTTCATCAACTCAATAATATCATTAGTACTTATGCCTTCTGGGATTTTTGTTTCTTGTCCAAGAGACTCAACAATATTTTTTTGTTCTAAAAAACATTCTTCACTACAAATTCCATTTTTATAAGCTAAAAAAGCCTCAGCACAAATTCCAATTGCAATAGCTTCACCATGAAGTAAATCAAAATTACTTAACTTTTCAACAGCATGTCCAATTGTGTGTCCATAATTCAATATTTTACGCAAGTTACTTTCTTTTTGATCTTCAACAACTACTTCACGTTTAATTGTAATATTATCCATTACAACTTTTGCCATTATCTTATCATATTTTTCTTCTTCACGAGAAAGAATTGTTTCTAAATTTTCTTTTAAGAATTCATAAAACTTTTTGTTTTTTATTATCCCATGTTTAATAATTTCAATAAGACCAGAATCATAATTTCTTTTATCAAGAGTTTTTAGTAACTCAGTATCCATAAACACTGCTATAGGTTGATGAAATGCTCCAATCAAATTTTTTCCCGCAGGGACATCAAGTCCTGTTTTTCCACCATAACTTGAATCAGCAATTGAAATTGTTGTTGTTGGTATTTGTACAACTGGAATTCCTCGCATATAGGTCGACGCAACAAAACCGGCCATGTCTCCAACAACTCCACCGCCAAGTGCAATAACTACTGCATCTCTTCCACATTTTTGTTCAAATAATGCATCTTCAAGTTTCTCTTTTATAGTTCTAGTTTTATTTTTCTCTCCTTCTTGGAATGAAGTCATAAATATATCAAGACCGGCTTCAATGCATTTTGCAAGAAAAGTTTCGCCGTGCAATTTTTCAACTTTTGAATCAGTGATAAGAACATATTTTGCTTTGTTCATTTTTTTTAAATAAACAATTGCTTCATTATATAGATTTGTTCCAGCAAAAACGTCACAAGTAGTGTCTTTATTTTTTAATGTAAAACTTATTTGATTCATTGAAGATTTGGTATTGTGAAGCCTTTTTAATATTAAAGCATTCTACGTTTACTATGAAAGTAGCAATTATTGGAAGTGGACCAGCTGGACTGGCTTGTGCAAACAATTTGGTTAGTGCAAAAAAAGAAATAGAAGTAACTATGTATGACGAACATAAAGAGTTTGGTGGAATGGTTGCTTATGGGATTCCAGAATTTATTGTTCCACTTAAAAATGTACAAGATCAAATTAAGAGTGCAAAAGATAAAGGAATTATTTTTATTCAAAAAAAGATTGAAAGTATTAATGAATTACTGGGTGAATTTGATTTTGTGGTCTTAGCAATTGGTGCTGGGAAAGGCTTTATGTTAAATCTTCCAGGAGAAGAAAATGAAAATATTATTGATGCATTAGATTTTTTGAAAGAAGCAAAAATTAACAATAACTCCTTACTAAAGAATGGAGAAGAAGTTGGGGTTGTTGGAGGAGGAAATGCTTCAATCGATGCAGCGCTTGTTGGAGTAAAACAAGGTGCAAAGGTAACTTTGATTTATCGAAGAACAGAAAAAGAAATGCCTGCTTTTGAAAATGAACTTGAACAAGCAAAAAAAGCAAAAGTTACTTTTAATTTTTTAAGAACTCCGGTTGAGTACTGTAAAGAAAATGGAAGGGTAAAAGTTATTTGTGCTGTTATGAAACTTGGAGAAGTGGACGCGAGTGGAAGAGCTAGCCCAATTGATACTGGAGAAAAAATAGAACTTGTTTTTGATAAGGTTTTGATGTCAATTGGCCAAAAACCCAATTTAGATTGGCTTACAAAAGAAAAAATCGATCTGAGTGGCAAATGTATTAAGGTTGATAATTATAAAACAACTAAAGAGAAAGTTTTTGCATGCGGAGATATTATTTATGGTGCAAAAAACATTGGTGCTGCAACATTATCTGGAATTAATTGTGCAAAAGCAATTATTAAAAAAATAAACTAATTAAAAAAATTAAATATGATTCTTTTTAAGAATAGTATAAGTATTTGTTTCAATCACTCCATTAATTGAACGAATGTGTTCAATCGCATCATTCATTTGTTCAGAATTTTCTGTTCCCAAAATTACAAATATTGAATATTCTCCAGTTACTTCAAATGCATGTTGAATGTGAGAACTTTTTAATTCTTTAATAATTTTTTTAGTTGGAATTTTTGAAGAAGTTTTAATTGCAATAATTGCTCGCGAAGAAAAATTTGTTTCAATTGTGAACTTTTTTATTTCTTCATTTTTTACCAGTTTTTTTACTCTTTGTCTAATCGCAGCTTCGCTCATTCCAAGATCTTTCCCAATTCTTGAAAAGGGAGTTCTTGAATTTTCGTGTAAAGTATATATTATTTTTTTGTCAATTAAATCCATAAATACCATCTATTTTAGAAGCAAAAGCTATTAAAAACCGAACAATATTTTACGAATTCCGAAGTATTTATCCATATTTAAAAGCACTTCCCAAACTTATTTTTTAACATGGAAACAACAGTACTAAAAATTGGTGGTGGAATTCTTCGAGATAAAGACTGTTTTGATCGTGTTGTTAATATTGTTAAACAAAATAAAGAAAACGGAACACAACAAATACTAGTTCTCTCAGCATTATACGGCGTAACAGACTTTTTGATAGAAAGCACTCATAAAAGTTTACATAGTGATAAAGAAATAGAAGCAACTATCCACAAATTAAAAGAAATGCATAAGCAATATATTGGATTTGTGGAAAATAAAGAAGTAAAAGAAAAGGCAGAATTTGAAATTGATGACAAAATTTCAATTCTTGAAAAGTTTTTGTATGGTGTGAGTTACTTAAAAGAGCTCTCTCCAAGAAGCAAAGATATGATTCAAAGTTATGGAGAACGACTTAGCCCAATTGTTCTTGAAGCAATACTTAACGATCACGGGGTTGATGCAAAATTTGTTGACGCGGAAGATGCGGGAATTTATTGCAAAGGTGATTTTGAAAAGGCACTTGTTGAAATGAATTCAACAACAAAAGCATTACATGAAAATATCTCTCCATTACTAAAAGAAAATATCATTCTTCTTCCTGGATATTATGGAATTGATGATGCTGAAGTGAAAACTTTCGGCAGAGGCGGAACAGATTATAGTGCAGGAGTGCTTGCAAATGTATTCAGTGCAAAACTTGAAATTTGGAAAGATGTTTCTGGATTTATGTCGGCAGATCCAAAAGCAGTTAAGGACGCCGTTCAAATTAACAATTTGAGTTATGATGAAGCTGAAGAGCTTGGTTATCTTGGAGCAAAAATATTACATCCAAAAACAATTGCCCCCTTGCGAGAGAAAGAATTATTTGCTGAAATAAAAAATCTTTTTGATCCTGATAAAAAAGGAACAACTATTTCAGGAAAAAAAGATGTGTGTGATCTAATAGTAAAATCAATTGCAACAAATAAAGATATTGGAATAATTACAGTAAAAAGTAGTAGTATGGTGAACAGTCCAGGTTTCGCTTCAAAAATATTTCGTAAACTAGCAGAAAAAGAAATTCCAATTGATCTTATTTGTACTGGGGAAACAGCAGTTTCATTTTCTGTCAATGAAAGTGATATTGAAGCAGCAGCGGAACAATTACAATCATTAAACGACACAATCCCTTGTACAATTAGTTCTGAAAAAGAATTAGCAATGATTGGGATAATTGGAGAGTGTATGAAAGATAGTAAGGGAATTGCAGGAAAATTATTTACTGCAATGGGTGAAAATAATATTAATGTAGAATTAATTTCACAAGGTGCAAGTGAAATAAATATTAGCTTTGTAGTTAATAGAAATAATGTTGACAAAGCTGTAGAAATTGCGCACAAAACATTTATGGGGGAATAATAATGGAAAAATTAAAAGTAGGAATCTTAGGTGCGACAGGAATGGTAGGGCAAAGATATATTGCACTCCTTGAAAATCATCCATGGTTTGAAGTAACTCTTGTAGCAGCATCCCCACGTTCAGCAGGAAAAAAATATAGTGAAGCTACCCTAGGTAGATGGCAAATGGTTACTCCAATCCCTACAAGTGTTTGTGATTTAATAGTAAAAGATGCAAATATTGTTGAAGACATTGCTAGTGAAGTTGATTTTGTTTTTAGTGCAGTTGAACTTGAAAAAGAATTAATTCGTGAACTTGAAATGAAATATGCAAGAAATAATACTCCTGTTGTGAGTAATTGTAGCGCACATAGAGGTACTGAAGATGTACCCATGTTAATCCCAGAAATTAACCATTCACATCTTGATATTATACAAGTTCAACAAGAGAATCGAAAATTTACAAAAGGTTTTGTTCTTGTTAAACCAAATTGTTCACTTCAAAGTTATATTACTCCAATGTATGCTCTCCAGCAAAAAGGATACAAAATAAGCAAAGCAATTATTACAACTTTACAAGCTTCTAGTGGAGCAGGACATCCAGGTGTTCCAAGTCTTGATTTACTTGACAATATTGTCCCATTTATAGGCGGAGAAGAAGAGAAAAGTGAGAATGAACCACAAAAAATCTTTGGAACTATCAAAAATGGCAAAATAATCAACGATACTAGCATTAAAATATCCGCGCATTGTAATCGTGTGCCTGTTGTTGATGGCCATACTGCATGTGTAAGCCTTGAATTTGAAGATAAGGATAATAAACCATCTTTGGACGAAATAAAGAAGATTTGGAAAGAATTTTCATCAGTTCCACAAGAACTAGATCTTCCAAGTGCACCAAGATGTGCAATTATTTATAACGAAGAACAAAATAGACCTCAACCAAGAAAAGATCGAGATAATGATAAGGGGATGGGCGTCACAGTTGGAAGACTTCGTGAATGTAATGTTTTTGATGTGCGTTTTGTTGGACTAAGCCACAATACAATTAGAGGTGCAGCTGGCGGAGGAATTCTAAATGCTGAACTTTTAAAGGCGAAAGGATTTTTATAAAATAAAATCCTTATTAAGCTTTTCAGGTATTATTTGTATATGAATTATAAGGAAAAAATAGCCTTACTTTTAGCAAAAGAAACTAAATTTGATAAAGAACAAATTACTTTACTTTTAGAAGTTCCCCCACAAGGCCTTGGGGATTTTGCTTTTCCATGTTTTATTTTAGCAAAAGAAATAAAAGAAAATCCAGTTGAAATTGCAAAAATTATTTCAAAAGAACTCACTAGTGATTTTTTAGAAAAAGTTGAAGCAAAAGGACCATACATTAACTTTTTTATTTCAAAAGGAAATCTTTCATCTTCAACACTTTCAAATATTTTTGAGGGGAAATTAATTAATATAAAAGAAAAAGGAAAAGTAATGATTGAATATAGTGGGCCTAATACAAACAAACCATTACACCTTGGACACCTTCGAAACAATTCACTTGGAATGGCTTATTCAAATTTAATGGAAGCAGTTGGTCTAAAAGTTATTCGTGCAAATATCATAAATGATCGCGGAATACACATTTGTAAATCAATGCTTGCTTATCAAAAGTTTGCAAATGGAAAAACTCCAGAATCAGAAGGAAAAAAAAGTGATCATTTTGTTGGAGATATGTATGTTTTGTATAATGAAAAAGTAAAAGAGAATCCTTTACTTGAAAAAGAAGCAAAAGAATTACTAAAAAAATGGGAAGAAAATGATAAAGAAACAATTAAGCTCTGGGAAAAAATGAACAAATGGGCTTTGGATGGAATGAAAAAAACTTACAAATTGTTTGGAAGTGAATTTGATGAATGGTTTTTTGAATCAGAATTTTTTAAGAAAAAAGCTGGGCACAAATTAGTTGAAGAGGGCCTTACAAAAGGAGTTTTTCAAAAAGAAGATAATGGTGCTGTAGCAGCTATACTTGAACCAGAGATTCCAAACAAAATTATTATGAGAGGAGATGGAACAGCACTTTATGCAACAAATGATCTTGGAGTAACACAGTATCGTTTTGACAAATTTGGAATTGATAGATGTTTTTGGGTTGTTGCAAATGAACAAGATTTATATTTCAAACAATTATTTAGTATGTTTGATAAACTTGGAAGGAAGTGGGCAAAGGATTGTCACCATATAAGTTATGGGATGGTAAATTTAACTAGCGGGAAAATGAAATCTCGTGAGGGAACAGTTGTTGATGCCGATGATATTATTACTCAAGTAAAAGATATTGCACTTGTTGAAATAAAAAAAAGATATTCTGATTTAGATGAAAAAGAAATAGAGAAAAGAGCTCTTGCAATTGCACTATCTGCAATAAAATTTTATTTACTCAAAAATGCAGCTAAAAAAGAAATTACTTTTGATCCTGTTGAAAGCCTTTCTTTTGAAGGAGAAACAGGACCCTACTTGCAATACTCCTTTGCTCGTGCAAAAAGTATTTTACGTAAAGCTAATGAGGAAGGGAAAAAATATAAAAGAGAAAATTTTGATTTATTAACTCATGATAAAGAAAAAGAACTTGTAATTGAACTTGGAAAATTTTCAAGTGCAGTTGAAAAAAGCTTTGAACAATTTTCTCTTCATTCAATAGCACATAATTTATTAGGGATTGCAGAAAAATTTAATTCATTTTATCATGAAGTTCCTGTTTTAAAATCAGATTCAAAAGAACTACTTAATGCAAGATTAAGTCTTGTTGAAGCAACAACAATTGTTATTGCAAAAGGTCTTGAAATTTTAGATATTGTTGCAATTGAAAAGATGTAATTATTTCTTTATGCCAACAGACAAGAACTCTCTCAAATCTTTATGCCAACAGGCACAGATCCCTCCCAAATCTTTTCGGGATGGCAGTGGAAAGTAGGCGACTTTCTGTTTCCGCGTTGTGATGAGAAAGCTCATCTGCGGTTGGTATTAGCCTAAGCACTCAAAAGAGCTTGCATCAATCCCGCCGTTTCATCCTAATAAAAGGTAATCGTTTCTGTTCAGGACCCCATCCTTTCGGAATTGCCCATAACAGGCAGGGACGTCATTGCTGACGGATGAGTCGACCTTCCTCACTCCAAAAGGAGCGTTAACCAATCAACCACTACCACAAATATTGCTTATGTAGAAGTTTATAAACCTTATTGTTGTCCAAAGTTTGCAACTTCATTTAGAGTGTTAGCAATTTCACTATTTATTTCAAGTGTTAATGCACTAGGGTTACGTCCTCTAACAAAAGCAAGTTTTCCTTTACTTCCACTTAACATACTAAGTGAGTTTGTAATATATTTATCCATTGCTTTTTGATCTTTTGGTGGTTTTGGAAAGTCTCCAGATTTTCTTAATTCAGTTATTTTTTTTAACAAATTAATGCTTAGCAAATCCATTACAATTGGATCAATTTTAATTCTTAAATTATTTTTAGCAACAACTCGTTTGACATTATCTTTTATAATGTCAAGTTCTCTTTTGTTAGCATTTTTAAAATTTTTATGTTCAAGAGCCATTATTTTTCTAAATCTAATTTTT
>JABHJM010000041.1 GCA_018691995.1 Candidatus Iainarchaeum sp. | reverse complement strand
ATGGGGATTGCAGGAATCAGTTTGATTGTTGGCGGAATTGGAATCATGAACGCAATGGTAACAAGCGTACTTGAAAGAACAAAAGAAATTGGGCTATACAAAGCAATTGGTGCTAGCAATACAAAAGTACTATCAATATTTCTCCTCGAAGCAGCATTTATTGGATTAATTGGCGGAATTATAGGAATTCTTATTGGACTAGGGCTTGCTTCTTTAATTGCAATTGTTGGGAGTGTATTAAATTATGCACTAGTAGCAGTTGTTACTCCAGAAATAGTTCTTGGAGGACTTGGTTTTTCAATAATAATCGGAATGGTCAGTGGGTTTTATCCAGCTCTTCGAGCTTCCCGACTTGACCCTGTGGAGGCGTTAAGGTATGAGTGATTTTTATGATTGACACTACAGAAGAGGCGTTGAAAAATTTACGAAGAGCAGGAATTAGAACTTTTTTAACACTTATTGGAATAGTTATTGGAATTGGTGCGATTGTTGCACTTTTAAGTGTAGGGGCAGGAGTTACACAAACTTTTGAAACACAATTTGAAAGTATTGGAAGCAACACAATTATGGTTGCTCCAGGGGATGCTTTTAATTTACAAGCAAACACCACTGTAAAATTAACTGATAATGATATTCGCAATATTAAAACAATTTCAACAGTTAAAGATGTAATTCGAGAATATGCAACCCCTGTTGCAGTCGAATTTAATAATGAAATAAAGAGCAGTGTGCTTTTTACCGTTGATGACGAAGGGTTTTCTTTTTTTACAGACACTGATTTTTTAACACTTGCAGAAGGAAGATGGATCGAACCAGGAGAAAAGAGTTCAATTATGATAAGTGAAGCAATGGCAGAAAATGTTTTTGGAAGAGAAATAAATTTACGAAAACAACTTATGATCAATGGAAAAAATTACAAAGTTGTTGGACTGTTTAAATTGAGTGCTGCAATGGCAGGAATGGCTGGTGGCGGAGGCGGATTCATGTTCACAACAATAGAAGGTTTTGAAAGAATCATCCCGGCAGAAAATCCAGTTGAAATGATTGTAAAAACAACAAGCACCGATGTTGCAGAGAGTACGGCTGATGAAATAAAAGATTACTTTGAAGACAAATATGGTAAAAAAAGCGTAACAGTACTTACAATGGAACAATCAATCGAACAAATTGGAAGCATGCTTGGAATGTTAACTTTATTTATTGTAGGGATTGCAGGAATTAGTTTGATTGTTGGGGGAATTGGAATCATGAACGCAATGGTAACCTCAGTCATGGAAAGAACAAAAGAAATAGGATTATACAAAGCAATTGGAGCAAGTGACAATAAAGTATTAATGATATTTTTACTTGAAGCAGCATTCATCGGACTTCTTGGCGGACTTATTGGCGTTGGTGTTGGGCTTGCTGGTGCACAATTAATAACAGCAATTGCTAATGCATCAAACTTTCCAATCCAAAGTGTTATAATTCCAGAAATTATTATTGGAGCGCTAGCATTTTCAATGATTGTAGGGATTGCTTCTGGAGTATACCCTGCAAGAAGAGCTGCAAAACTTGATCCTGTGGAAGCATTAAGATATGAATAATAACTTCGCTTTTTGACGAAAAAATAAACTAATTTTTAAATTAAAATAAATTATTCTTTATTATGAAAATCAATTATTCACTCTATAAAGATATCATTATATATCTTTTGATACTATATATTATTAGCAAAAGAATAAACAATCAAAGAATTGTTATTAAACACCACGCATTCAAAAGAGCAATGCAAAGAAGGATTCACCCAGATTTAATTGAAGATTGTTTACAAATGGGAAGGATAAAAAAATTTGGAAGGAACAAAATAAGATTTGAGAGAAAATTAAAAAGAAAAACAATAGTTTGTATTGGAGAAGAAAATAAAGAAGAAATAAAAATAATAACCATTGAAAAGAAATGATTTTTATGAATTGTACAAAGTGTAGAAATAAAATGATAAAGAAAAAGGGGATTACTCCCGAAGGTTTTGAATACACTTATTCAAAATGTGTTGAATGTGGAGAAGAAATTGTTGATTTGAAACAATTACATGAAGTTGCAAATAAATATAGATATATGAAAAAGTATTCAGTGAAAATAAGTAAATGGGGTGACAGCCTTGCAATGAGAATTCCAAAAGAACTTGCAAAAGAATATAATATTAAAAGTGATGAGAGAATAACCCTTATCCCTGAGAAAAAGTCAATCAAAATCATTACGCCGTGAGATCATGCAACTACACATTATTGTTAAAGGTCGTGTTCAAGGAGTATGCTTTCGATATAATGTAAAAAAGGTTGCTGAATCTCTTGGAATTGATGGTTGGGTAAAAAATATTTCTGATGGGGACGTTGAAGCACTTTTTGAGGGAAGCGAAATAAAATTAATTGAAATGTTAACCTTTGTAAACAAAGGCCCTTTTGGTTCTCGTGTTACAAAAATTAAAGAAAATTGGAAAGATAAAGAAAACGAATTTGAAGATTTTAGAATCAAATACTAATTATTTTTTAACTAATTTTGATTTTTTTATTATTAATTCTCCAGTGAATTCATTTTCCATTTTTTTTTCTGATTTTTCGATTCTTATTTTTTGTTTAAAGGTTGGCATATCAAGAACTAAGGTTTCATACTCTCCACCTTCACCAGCCGGATTAACCCCAACATCTTCTTCTAATTTTTTTAGTTTTGAAATAGTATTTCCATCAATTGTACTTCCAAGCCACCCTTCATCAAGTTTATAACACGCAATTTTTGTAATAATAACATCAAATCCTTCTTTCATAACTTGCTTTAAATAATCTAATTGATTCATTTGCCACAATGGCGCAAATGCACGAATTCCAACACTCTCACAAATATTTTCAATCCTTGAACGTTGATAGTTTGAATAAAGTGCTCCACTACAAATTCCTTCAATACCAAATTCTTTTTTTGCTTGTGAAATTGCTTTTTCCAAATCTTTTAACTCTTCTTCTTTTTCACCTTTTGTTTTAACAATAATAAGTGGAATATCAAGTGCTTTTGCTTGTAATTTTGCAAACTCAATGGTTGGAGTGTGAAACATAAAAGAATCTTTATTCTCTGAATCAATTGTAATTAAACATTTTACATTATAACCTTGTTTTTGCATTAAATGCATTGCATACAACGAATCCTTTCCTGTTGAAATGAGTGCTGCAACAGGAGTATTATTTTTTTCACTTGTTAGTGAATTCAAATATTTCGCTTTTGAAGAAAAATTATTTTTCTTTGCAAGCTTTTCAAGAGCCTTGTCAAAATTACTTCCATATTGAGCAGCTTTTTTTGGACGGTATGAAAATTCATTGCCAAGCCCTAGTTCTTGTGCATATTCGCGAAGAATTATTTTGTTAATATCTTTTTCAGTATCAATTTTATATTTTGGATTAAGTCTTAGTGCTTTTTCAACTAATTTTTTATCGAGATATGGAACTCTTAATTCTACTTTATTGCTCATTGTAATAATATCTTCAAAATATAAATCATTCTCATACATTTTTATAAAATAAGAATAACAATCTTTATTCACTTGCGTTGAATTTTTGAAACGATTATACCCTGCAAACAATTCATCTGCTCCAAGACCACTAAGCACAACCTTTTCTTTCACTTTTTTTGTTGCAAAATAAATTGTTGAAGCAACTCCAACCCTTACCGGGTCAGTTGATTCAATTAAAGAAATTATTTTTGGCAATTCTTTTTCAAATTCTTCAACTGTAACTAAATTTACATTTAATTTAGTTCCAAGTTCTTTTGCAACACCCTTAGCAAATGCCAAATCTTTTGGTTCTGTTAAATCTTTTATCCCAGCAAAATAAGAATTAAATTTCATTTTATTATTTTGAAGTATTTTTCCAATTAATGCAGAATCAACTCCTCCAGAAAGAAGCAATGCTAATTCTTTTTTTGGAATTCTTTTTTTTACAGCTAGCTCAAGCAAATCTTTAATTTCATTTTTATCAAGAACCTTTTTTTTGTCAATCCACCTATCAATATTTTTTATTTTTTTTGTTTTAATATCATAAATAGTAATTTTTCTTGGATTAATATGGGTTGATTTGAATGGAAGTGCTTTTTTCTCTGTTGCAAATGCAAATTTCCCTTCTTTTGTATTAATAGAAAATGCTAGTGGTTTTACTCCCGCAAGATCTTTTGCAAGAATAATTTTGTTTGCTTTTTTTGAAAAGTACGCAAATGCAAAGTCCCCATCAAGTTCTTCAACCACATTAACTATTTTTTTCATACCTTTAAGTTCAATTAATTTTAGAACAAGTTCAGCATCATTTTTTGCTTTTAATTTATATTTATCTCGTAACTCTTCCCAATTATAAATTTCACAATTAATTACAAGCATTCCTTTCGCTGAAACAAGAGGTTGTTCTACATAATCAATTATTGAATGTAAATTGTGTCCAAAAGTAATATGTTCTAATTTAGTTATTTTTGAAGCGTCTGCTCCTCTACTAGCCATTATTTCAAGGCCTTTTTCTACAACAGTATCCTCTAAATTAACGACTCCTATTATCCCACACATAAAGAAAAATTAGTTCAATTTCATTATAATATTAACCATTTTTTCTGTTGCAATAACTGCAGCATTTACCTGATCAGTACTAACCCCAACTGTTTCAATAACTTTGTTTCCTCTTTTCCAAGTTATTTTCGTTTCAACAAGAGCATCAGTTTTTCCACCAACAGGAATTCTTACTTCATAATCTGTTAGTTCAGGAAAATGCATTTTTTTCTGTTTAAATATTTTTGCAAGAGCCGTTACAAATGCATCATATCCACCATCACCATATGCACTTGACTTATATTTTTTTCCTTCAAAAAGTACACTTATTTTTGCATTTGGTTTTCTTTTTGAAGACGATAAAATTTCATATTTTCTTATTTTAAATTTCTTTTTACTACCATTATTTTGAACAGCATCAACTAAAAATAATAAATCCTCTTTACTAACAAATTCTTTTTTCTCACCAAGTTCAACCACTTTTGCAAGTATTTGTTTTAATTCATCATCTTCAATAACTACTCCAAGTTGCCTTAATGCCATTTGTACAGATGCTTTTCCTGAAAGTTTTCCAAGAGCATACCTTGTTTTTCTTCCAAATCTTTTTGGAGAAAGCTTACTCACATATAAATTTCCTTTTTTATCCCCGTCAGCGTGTATCCCAGCAGTTTGAGTAAATACAACTGCCCCAACAATCGGTGCATTTTTACTAACGCGTCTTTTTGAAAAAAGTTCGGTTAAATGCGATACTGAAGCAAGTTGTTTCTCTTCAGCTCTTACTTTTTTATTTGTAAAATCTTTAATAGCAGGAACAACTTGTTCAAGTGGAGCATTACCCGTACGCTCACCAAGTCCATTCACTGTAGCATGAACTCCAGTGCAACCAGCATTTATTGCTGCAATTGAATTTGCAACTGCTAAACCATAATCATTATGCGCATGAAAGTCAAATTGTTGGTTTTTGAATTTTTTTACAAGTGAAGAAACATGTGTCGTTACTTCAGTGGGAGAAAATACTCCAAGAGTATCCGCCAATAAAATTCTTTTTACACCATTTTTATTTAATACACTCACTAAATCATAAACATATTTTTCACTAGACCGTACCCCGTTTGAGAAATCTTCAAGGTATGCATTTACAGTAAATCCTTTATTATGCGCATATTTAATTGTCTTTTTAATATCTGCAAAATGTTCTTTTGGACTTTTTTTTAATTGGGCCCTGCAATGTTTCACACTACCTTTACAAAGTAAATTTATTACGCACCCCCCAGCTTCATTTATCCAATCAACACTTTTTTTATGATCAACAAAACCAAGCACTTCAACTTTGTTTAAATATTTATTTTTTTTAGCCCATTCAAATACTTGTTTACAGGATTCGTGTTCACCCTTTGAAACTCTTGCTGAAGTTATTTCAATTCTATCAACTTTAACACCCACAAGTAATTTTTTTGCAAGTGCTAATTTTTCATTCATTGCAAAAGAAACATTTTCTGTTTGTTCTCCATCTCGAAGAGTAGTGTCAAGTATTTCGATAAAATTAGTAAAAATTTTTTTATTGACGAATGGCTAACTCACTTTTCATTTTACAACACTACTCTAATTTATACATAATCGATTATAAAAACCTTAGGGTCAAAATCAAATTAACCCTTCAGCCCTTAGTTCTTCTTTTATTTCTTTAATGCTTTTTCTATAATAAAGTGCTTCTTTTTCCAAATTATCAGCTAACATATCAAGTCTTTGTAATACTTCTTTTATTCTTTCTTTATCCATTCTTTTCAACTCCTTTTTTTAAAAATAAAAAACATGTCACAAAAGTGACACAATTTTCGCGAACCTCCAATTGAAACTTTAGTTTCAATGGACCAATCAAGTTTAGCTTGATTTGGTTTTTCTAAAAGGTTCAATCGCTCTTCCAAAGTCCATGTTTATTACAATATGCTCGTGCACTCACAATATTTGATCCGCATGAACAATCATCTCCACATTTGCAACCATCTACACAATCACATAAACTCAGTTCTGGTTTATCTTTAGGAGAGAGATATTTTCTAATTGTTTTTTCTCCTGTACTTGCTTCAATCCATTCAATATAATGATCTTCTTCCATTGGATGATCAACTGAACCTACTTTTACAATAACGCATCCTTTTTCATCTTTTGTAATTACTGGTTTGTGTTTTTCTGTTCCTTCTTCTCCACTTTTTTCTTCTTGAAGTTTCATTGGTTGGCCACAACAAACTAGTTCTCCTCCGCCAACATGGACAAGTTCAACTATATTCCCACATACTTCACATTTGTAAACATTATCAATTTCCACTTTTATCACCTTAACTAAATTTCCCCCAATGTTTATAAAAATGGATCTAAAACCACTAAATTGAAAAGTTTTTATACTAGAAAAACTCTATTAAAACTATGAAAAAGTTAGTTCTAATCGCATTTGTACTATTTGTTCTTTTTACAACAAGTTTTGCTTTTGCTGATACCCCTACATTAACAATTCAATTAAAGACATATGGTGGAACTACTTCTAATTATTCAAATGATGCTAATGTTACTGTTGCAATTACAACAACGAGTGGTGACATTAATGCAATGCAATTTTCATGTGATAATTCAACATGGAGTACACTCACAACATATAGTGCCAGTAGTCATTTTGATATGAACTCTGGAAATAACGGTTGTACTGCTGCAAATGGTTCAAGAACACTATATGCAAAAATTGGCGATACTGATAATAATCTTTCAACTGCAGCAAGTGATGCAATAATTCTTGATTTTGCCCCTCCTGCAGTAACAAGTTTTTCTCCAGGAGCTACTGTATCAAGTGGGAATGGAGCAAATGGACAAGCAATAAGTATTCCCATAACTGATGATTTTAATCTTTCAACCATTTCAATAAGTTTGGATCGTGCAAGTACAGACGTTTATGATAATAATTCTGGCGCATGTACAATAACTGGAACTAGTGCAACTTGTGCTTTTACTGATTTTTTAGTGGATCGAACAGGAAGCTACACTTATACTTCAATTATTACGGATATGGCAGGAAATATTTTAACTGATACTAACACTTTCACATTTACTGATACAGGTGATCCAACAGCACCAGGAAAACCAAGCGGGTACGATATTAATACAACTGTTTATTTGAATTGGCTTGGAAATACTCAAAATGATTTCAATTCATATGGAATTTATCGTTCTGAGTTCACTGGTTTTGATACTAATTCACAAACATTTGTAGCTTATAGCGATACTAACAGTTACACTAATTCTGGACTTGATGAAAATACAACTTATTATTACAAAATAACTGCATTTGATTGGAGTGGAAGAGAAAGTACGCCAAGTGATCAAAATGCTTTTGTTACTGATTATAATTATGGAATAACACCAACAATTACAAGAACTGATGCTTCGTGTGATAGTAATGCTTGGTGTTGGGATGATTCTCCAACTTTTTCAATAACAGGTATTTCTGGTGCAGAGTATTCTTGGATTATTACAACTAGTACTTCAACATTACCTGCCACTTGTACTTATGGAAGTGATTGCAATACTGATTCAACTCCTGAATTTAGTGATATTGCTAATGGAACAAAATATTTTAAAGTTCGTGCTTGTAAACCAAATGGTTGTGGGAACACATCAAGTTTTACTTTGAAGCTGGATGACACCGCCCCCTCGGCTCCAGGAAGCTTTGCTTCAGCCCTTATTGGGTATGACACTAAATTAACATGGACTGCTTCAACTGATACTGGAGGAAGTAGTTTGTATCGATATTATATTTATCGAACAGAAAGTTCAACTTTTAATGCTTCTAGCACAAATCAAATTGGATATGTTGCAAGTTCCGCGTTAACTTATACTGACACTACTCCAAGTAAAGGAAAAACTTATTATTACAAAATACAAGCAAAAGATGTTGCATCAAATTATAGTTCAAGCACAAGCATGACCCCGGTTAGTATTGATATTCCTTCGGGCGGAGAAGAAACAACAGTTACAATTAAAGCAAAAAATTCTAGCGGAGAATATGTTGATTATTATTCAACAGCTCAAGACTTAACAATTGAACTTACATTTTCAAACGAAATAGACGACATGAACTTATACATAACAAAGGGAGATAATAATGTTGAACTAGTAGAAAATATGAAAGATGATGTTACAACTTATTCAACAGCTATTGTTACGAGTGCAAGTTACAATGATATCAACATTTATGTTTTAGCATTTTCAACAACTGGATGGATTACTGGAAACAAAATTCTTTACTTTGATACAACAAACCCCACAGGACGTTTTTCAAATATAACAACTAATCAAAAATTATCAGGAACATACAAACTTCAAGTTACTGCAACTGACAATCAAGATGTTAATGATGTAAAAATTTATGTTGATGGTAATCTCATTGGGCTTGCAACAAATGCAAATGATAGCAACTGGGTACTTGACTTTAACACCTTTGATTATAATAATGAAGTTACAATAAAAGCAACTATTACAGATAAGGCAGGAAACTCAATTAGCTTTGAGAAAAATGTTATAATTAGTAATTCAATAACCAATGAGGTAGTTGTAGAAGTCTTAACACTAGAAGTAGTTGTTGAAATAATACAAAGCGGAATAACAAAACAAAATGAACTTGAAGAAAAACTTGTTAATTGTCAAAATTGTTTGAATGAAGAAAATCTTATTAAAAAAGAAGAAGCAGATGCATTACTAGAAGAAGCTGAAGGGTTACTTGAAACAAATTTAGAACAAGCAAAAGCAAAAACCGAACAAGCACTTGGAATTTATGCTTCCCTTCTCAAAGAAGTAGATAGCAAATTAGAAGTTGCACAATTATTCAACCCATTTTTAATAATTGTTCCAATTATAATTATCATTGCTGCACTCACAATCTTTTTTGGATTAAAAGTAATGAAAAATAAAGAGAAGGGTGGAAAAAAAGGTTCTTTTGGAACAACAAAAACATCAACTAAAAAAGAAAAAGTAAGTTGGGATGCAGATACTCCTTTATAAAAAAATAAGCCAAATTTTGGCAATTGCCGTAATAAAGTACTCTTTTGCACGAATTTTATTTAAAAAGTTCGGCACATAATGTAAACGAGAGAGTATGTTTGAAAAAGACGAAAGAAAATATTTTTGCGAAGCGTGCCGCATGCAGTTTCACAGCGAGGAAAAATATGAACGACATAAAAAAATTTATCATAATGAGGGCTAACACCTTTATCAAGTAAACTAAAAAATCCTACTTTTAATTAGTCATCTCCATATATTCAAATTCTAAAAAACCCCATACAAATCTTTAAAAACACTCACAGTTTTAATTATTATGCAGAGCTGGCGGAGTGGTCAAACGCGCCCGGCTTGAGACCGGGTTCCTTCTGGAACGGGGGTTCGAATCCCTCGCTCTGCGTAACCAAAAAAAGATCTATTTTTTATTAATTATTTTTCTTAACATTAATGCAAATTCTACAATAAAAGCAGCAATAACATATACCCATACAAAAGTAACAAAGAATTCTAAAGGTAAAAATCCACATGCACAAACTTCAATTTCGCTTGAACAAATTCCAGTAATACAACCAATATTAAGATAACTTGGAGATAAAAATACTAATAGTAAAACCAAGATAAGAATTTTTTCTTTGGTCATTTTAAGTAAATCAAATAATACCATTAAACATTTTTGTTACGTTTCTTTTTTTAACTTATAGTTCTTCAATTAATCGGGTGAGATAAATGGATTTAGATGAATATCAAGAAAAAGCAAGTAAAACAGATCTTGGAACAATAGCAAAAGAAAATAATTTTGATTATTATGCTCTTGGACTTGTAAATGAAGCAGGAGAAGTTGCAGGAAAAATAAAAAAGTTACACCGTGACTTTGATGGAAAAATGACTGACGACTATCGAAAAGAAATTGCAAAAGAGATGGGAGATGTGTTATGGTATTTATCAGCACTTTGTGATAAATTTGATCTTAATCTTGCAGAAATCGCTCAAGCAAATATTGACAAACTTTATAGTAGAAAAGAAAGAGGACTAATCAAAGGTAACGGCGACAATAGATAAAAAAAACTTTTTAAAATAAGAATTAGAGTGAGCCAGGGAACTGCTAGGCAGTGTGGCTCATCTCCTCATTGCAAAACATTTTGTCTTGCGTGCTCAATAAAGCTTATGCTCTATTAAGCAACTCCCAACACGATTATATTTATCCTCATTCTATTTAAAAAGCTAATGTGATTGTGAACCAAAATTTGAAAGAGCAGAAGTAAGGTTTATTAAAGTAAAATGCGTTCTATTTAGAAAGAAAGTGAGCAAATAATGGCTGATTCAATATATTCAAACGATCGTGTAGAGAAAAGCATAGATACTAGTGACGACATTTTTGACGATGTTTTTGGAGAAGATGAAGAAAAAAGAGCCGCAAAGAAGAAAATGATGCAAAGAGCAAAAGAATTAGCTGAAAAAAATGAGGGTAAAGAAAAGGCTACCGAGTCAGAAGATCCTACAAAAATTCTTGAAAAAGATGAAGATCTAGAGGAAGAAACTGATGAGGAACTTGACGAAGAAGATGAAGAAGACCTTGAAGATGAAGAAGAAGAGGAAGAAAAAGATCCAGAATTATTTATTGATGTTGAAGAAGCAAAAAAAATTGTAAAAGAAAAAACAAAACCTAAAGTACTAACAAGTAAGAAAAATGATTTTAAAAAACAAATTAAAGATGGATTAAATAAAAGTGTAAAAAACAGTGGAGAAACTACTGGAAAATTAAATTTAAAAATAACTCACGATGAAGAAACCCAAGAAGAGAAAAACGAGGATACTTCTCCAATGACTCCAATTGAAAAAAATATTGTTAAAAATGTAATAAAAAATAAAGCGAAAAAATCTGCAAAAACAGAACATGAAAATATTGCTGATGATATTTTCCACGAACAAGGAACTAAAGAAGAAAATGCTACCCCTTGGGGATTTGAAAAAGAAGCAGAAAAAATTGGAATTAAAGCAGAACTTGAAGAAGCAAAAGCAGAAAATAAACCAAAAATAAAACCAAAACTTGATTTTTTAATTAATGAAGAAACGGATCACGCATTCATTGGAAGAAAAAAGAGTGTGTTAAAAAAATATGGTGAAGAAGCTGGACTATTTGTTGGAAGAGTTGGAGAAGATGATCTTGATAAAACACAAATTTACATGGATGGATTAAATCCACACGTTGTATTTGTATGCGGAGCAAGAGGAAGCGGAAAATCCTATGTACTTGGAGTTGTTGCAGAAGAACTTGCAATAAAAAATAAAAATGTTGGAATTGTTGTTGTTGATCCTGTCGGAGTATTTTGGAGTATGAAACATCCAAACAAAGAAGATAAAGAACTTGAATTACTTGGACAATGGGACATCATGCCACGTGGTCTTGACAATGTAAAAGTGTTTATTCCTGTTGGATACAAGGAAGGAGTGCCAAAAAGCACTTATGACGCTACATTTTCTATACAACCTGCACTATTAACAGCAGAAGATTGGTGCTTAACCTTTGGAATTGATAGGTTCTCACCAACTGGACTTTTAATGGACAAGGGACTTGCAAAAGTAAAAAAAGGATACAAAACAATTTCTGATGAAGAAGGAAACGGTGGCAAAACAATTCGAGGAAAAGAAAATACTTTCTCCCTTGATGATATGGTTGAATGTTTCCATTCAGATTCTGAATTTAATGATCGAGAAAAAGGATTTAAAGCAGATTCAATTCGTGCACTTGTTTCTCGTTTTGATGCAGCAAAAAGTTGGGGAATATTTGATGAAAAAGGAACTCCACTAAGCATGCTCTCACGTGCAGGACAAATGACTATTCTTGACACAAGCTTTTTAGACGATACTGTAAGTGCACTTGTTGTTGGAATTATTTCAAGAAGATTACTCTCAGCTAGAAAACTTTCAACAAGAAGAGAAGCTGCTGGTAAATTTGATGATGGAGCAGTTGAAGATTTAGTAGAACTTAATGTTCCACCAACTTGGTTATTTATTGATGAAGCACACACACTTATCCCTGGAGGAAATACAAAAACTCCTGCAAGCAACGCATTAGTTGAATATGTAAAACAAGGAAGACGACCTGGTCTCTCTTTAGTATTTGCAACCCAGCAACCAAGTGCAATTGATTCAAAGGTTTTAAGTCAGCTTGATATTATAATGGCACACAAATTAGTATTTGATGATGATGTTAAAGCAATTCAAAAAAGAACTCCAACAATTATCCCTGGCCCTTACAAAAAACCAAATTTTATTAAAACTCTTCCAGTAGGAACAGCACTTACGGGTGATCGACAAGAAACTACTGCAAGAGCATTTGTAATGAACATTCGACCAAGAATGAGTCAACACGAAGGACGTGATGCAGAAACGGTTGAAGTAAAACATGAACTTGAAAAAGACCAAGTAGAAACTTTAGCCATGAGTATTTTAGCAAGACAACTTGAAAAAGATCCAAGCATTAGTATTGAATCAATTGAACAAACACTTGATACACTTAACAATACTTACAAACAAAATGTAACAATTGAAGCAATCCTTGCAATGGCTCAAGCAAAAGGACTCAATGTGGATGACACACGGGTTTATGCAAGTGGTGTTTTAGAAGAAATAGAAGATGATAAAAAACAAGCAGAAAAAGAAGCTCGTGCACTCAAAAGAGAAGAAGAAGGCATCGAGGGAGATGAGGACGAAGAAGAGGAAGACGATGAAGAAGAAGATGGTGAGGAAGAAGAGGATGATGAAGAGTACGAAGATGAAGAAGAAAGTGAGTATGAAGAAAGTGTTGAACTCGTTGCTCTTAAATCACAAATTGATGAAGCTAATGCAAGAAAGCTACTTGTTAAACATAGACTCAAAAAGAAACTTGGTTTATTTGGAGAAGAAGAAATCCTTGATCGGTTATCAGTAAAATATGCAACACTTTATCGAGTAAAATATAACTATTTTTCTCAAAAAGATGCATTCCAAGTTGGAGAAGCATACCTAAATTCCCTAACAGGAGAACTTATACATGAAATAAATGGAAAATTAAAAGAAGGAAAAGGATTACCATTATTAATTGGATTAAACGAAGCAGAAACTTATGCATTAAAACTTCTTGGAAAAGCAAGAACTCTTGAAGCGTTAAGTGAACAAATGAAAATGGAAAAAGGAAATACAAAAAGAGTGTTTGATAAATTAGTTGAGAAAAATATTGCAATTGTGGCAAAACAAGAAGATAAAATAATTTATGCCCTAAAAAACAAAAACATGATTGACCTTCCATTAAACCCATTAAATAGCGTACTTTCAAGCATTGGAAAAATGCCAATTACTGAAGTTGAAGCTGTTAGTGTAATTCCTCCAAAAATTGAAGAAAAAGAACTTGCTGAATTACTTAAAAAATTGTGGGGAAATGTAACTGTAAAAGAAATAACTCACTTGTTCCTTCCAATTTGGGAAGGAGTATTAAAAAAGAAAACTGGCGAAGAGAGAATTGAAAGAATTGATGCAATTAATGGAAATCAAATAAAAATGATAAACTAATTTTCAAAAAACTTTTTTAATAATTCATAAGAAGAAAAAACCTTTGCTTTCCCCCTACTAATTCTTACTTTTATTCTTGGAAGATAAATAATTATTTCATAGAGTTTGTTTTCAAGCAATATTTCAAAAATCTTTTCAATATTTTCTCCTTCAACAATTATTTCAGAAACTTTTTTGTTTGAAAAAGGAATTTTTTCAGCTAACTCTTTATCTTTTATTTCAAAAACAATTTTTTGCCCATTTGCAAGAGCAATCAATTTCTTTGCAAACTCTTCATCAAAAGAAACCTCTTTTGAATCATTAAAATCAAGTTCTTTTAATTTTTCTTCCTGTTTTTTTATTAAAGAATCCATTTTTTTCAAAAAAGTTTTTTCTTTTGTAATTTTTTTTCTAATATCTTCAATATCACTTATTGTAAATGACGCACTTTCTTTTGCATTAATTAAAAGATCATTATCAAGAGAACTTCTTTGAGATAACACGATTAAAAGTTGAACAATTTCTTCTAAATTATTAAGAGGATTTTTCATATTTTCATTTAATTTTAAAACAAGTTTTTCTTTCATTTCAATACTAATTGAAGCAAGACCCTTATCAGTAATAAAGTATCTATTTCCTTCATTTTTTATTAAACCAAAAGAGATTTGATTTTTAAGAGCTCTGCTTAGAGCAGAGTTTGCTGAAGAACGATTCTTATACCGACTTGAAGTTCTTGCAAAAAGATCATTATAGTCAATTCCATTATTTTGTTTTATAATAAGAAGAATTGAATTATTGAAAGTCATAAACTATTTTGTTATGCAAAGAGTTCTTTTATCTTTTGTTTTGCTTCACTTATTTGAGAATCACTAAGTTTTAGTCCTTGAGCTGTTTTATCAGATTTGTTTTCAATTGAAAAAATTCTCTCTTCTGCTCCTTTTTGTTCTTGCATTCTCTTTGGAACCATAGGAACTTGCATAATTGCTTTCTCAACATCAACTGGAAATTTTCCAGGATCAGCCGTTTCATATATTACCCCTATTTCATTAGCATTTTCTGTTTTTGAATGATATATTTCAAGTGCTTTCCATCCAACCGAACCATGTGGATCAAGTACAACTCCAAATTCATCATATGCTTTTTTCATTGTAGAATAATGAGTATCATTGTCAATACTCATTGAATAAATATCTTCTTTCATTGCTTCCACATTTGGCATTTTATCAATCATTCCAGGATTTGTAACTTTTTTTGTCCCCGCGTCTCTTTCATCATACATGTGCCCATCATAAAAATCAATTAAACGAGCTAAATTAGATGGATGAGAAACTATCATTGCACTAGACGGAGATTTAATTGAAGGATTAACAATGTACTCCCCAGTTTTGAGAAAATCTGGAAATTCTCTATTTTCATTCACTCCACAAATAATTTTTTTTACAGGTAACCCCATTTCTTTTGCCACAACTGTTCCCATCATATCTCCAAAATTTCCTGAAGGAATTGAAGCAACAAATTCTTCCCCTACTTTTGAGTAAGCATAAAATGGATACACTGCTTGTGGAAGAAGTCTTCCAACACTAATTGAATTTGCTGAAGTTAATCTTTGTTCGTCTTCAAAAACTTCACCAACAAATTCTTTATCTCCAAGCAAATTTTTTGCAAGTGATTGGCAAACATCAAAGTCTCCATTAACTTCAAATGCATAAACATTATCCCTTAAAGTAGTCATTTGTTTTCTTTGTCCTTCACTTACCGCTCCTTTTGGAAAGAATACAATATTATCAACACTATCAAGCCCATGTAATGCGTCAGCAACTGCTCCGCCAGTATCTCCACTTGTTGCAACCACAACAACCCGGCGTAACCCTCTTTTTTTAAGAAAATAATTTAGAGTTCTTCCAAAAAACCTAGCTGCATAATCTTTGAATGAATATGTTGGCCCTTTTGTTAACCACATTATCCTTATTGTGTCACTTATTTGTTGAACTTCTGTTGGAATTATTTCTTCATCATAAGCATCATCTAAAAGTGATTTTAAATCAGCCTCTGGAATTTCATCAATTAAAAATTTTGATAAAACATTATAAGCAATTTGAGAATAACTTTTACCTTTCATTTCTTGTAGTTCTTCTTGTGAGAATTTTGGAATCTCACTACGTCCAACCATATAAAGCCCATAATCAGGAGCAAGCCCACGAAGAAGTGCTTGTTCAAAATTTACTTTTTCCCCATCGCAAGAATTAGTACTATAAAATAAAACCATACAAAAATAAAATAGCTATTTGTTTATAAAAATAACTTAAATTAAAACAATTACTTTTGAGTTATTTTCTTCATTCTTTTTCCAAGTGAATATGGAACTTTTGCTTTACAAATAGGACATTCTGCAACAAATGCAGGAGTTTTATTTTGCTTTTTAACAGTGGCAATATATTTGTATCTTCCACCATAACCATGATTAGTGTTCTTTTCGTGTCGTACATTACCTTGAGCTAAAGTTCTTCCTTTTCCAGGTTTAAACTCTTTTAGCTTGTGCTTTGTATGTTTGTTACACTTTTTACAATATAATTTCTTTTCTTTTGGTACATTCATTTAACTCACCAGTATAATCAAAAAGTGCATGCAAAGCTTTTAAAAGGTTCTTGGCGATTGCTTCTCACAAACTCTCAAATTAAACCTGTTGTAATAAGGCTTATAAATACCAAGACACTAATATTAACAGTTTTGGTGTCAGAATGATTTGGGGAGCAATAGAGAAGAGTGCAAAAACGCTTATTTTCAAGCCACATGTAATGATCCCTATGCTAATTGTTAGCATTGTAACTTACCTATTAACTGATTTTTCTGCCAGTTTACTTGAAAACTTTGTTACTGACATTTTCTTATACGGGGAAATTATTGCAGAATTTGATCCATTTCTTTATATGATTGGAACATACCCAATGGAAATCACTCTCCTAATTCTTGGAGGAATTGTAGCCTTATTTGTTAGCGTTGTTGCATTTATATCAATATCAAAGTTTTGTGATGGAGAAAGTTTTGTTGAATCAGTAAATTCATCAATAATGGAATGGAAAAGAAATATTGGATTAGTTATTTTTGGAGCCGTGGTATTTTTCTTATTTTTTGTAATATGGAACATTGCAATGTTTATAATAAATTTTATTGACACTGCCCTTAGCGGAGTTCTAGGCCCATTACTTTACTATATAATTGTTCCTATTGTTACCATAATTTTAATTGCAATATTTGCTGTTAAATTATCTTTTGTACTTCCTGCTTTTGCAAAAGGAGATAACTTGCGAGAAGCAATTAGGAAAAGTTGGGAACTAACAAACGATTCTTTTTGGAATGCCTTAATTTTTATAGTAATTTTGTTAATAATTACTTTCATAATTGCACAAATATTTTTGTTCCTAGCCCTTGCAATAGTTGCACTCGACTTAGTATTTTTAATTATTGGAGAAATAATTTCAACAACTTTCCTTGCACTTGGAATTTCATATTACTATTACCTGAGGTAGTTAAATGACACGCCTTACAAAACTCACACTAAAAAATTTCAAATCGTTCAAAAAAGCTGAGATTCCAATAAGTAAAGGTTTTACTGCAATTGTTGGATCAAATGGTAGTGGAAAAAGTAATGTACTTGATGCCTTACTTTTTGTACTTGGAATAACTTCACTTAAAACTCTTCGTGCAGGAAAATTAACTGATCTTGTAAATAATAATGCAAAAGAAAATTATGCAAAAGTTAGCCTTGATTTAAAACATAATTCTAAACAATATGAAATTAGTAGAATGGTTGATAAACAAGGAAAAAGTGTTTATCGATTAGATGGAAAAAGAACTACTCGAAACGAAATTACTTCACTATTAACAGAACTTGGAATTGATGTTAGTGGGCATAACATTGTAACCCAAGGAGATATTACAAAAATAATCGAAATGTCTCCAATTGAAAGAAGACTTATTATTGACAATGTTGCGGGCCTTAGTGAATTTGATCAAAAAAAGGAAGAAGCAATTAAAGAACTTAACAAAGTAGATTCGCGAATAAAAGAAGCTACTATTATTCTAAACGAGCGAAATTCATTCCTTGAAGAACTTGAAAGAGAAATGACTGCTGCAAAAGAATATAGTTCTCTTGAAGAAGAGATGAAACGAATTAAAGGAACAATTATTTGGAAAGAACTTTATTCAATTGAAAAAAGAAGTAAAGAAATTACTCATGAATTGAAAATATTAATAGAAGAAAAGGGTGCGAAAGAGAAAAGCATTGAAGAGAGTAGAGAAGAATTAAAAAAAGCTAAGGAAGAGTCTAATGAACTTAGTAAAAGGGCAGTAAAAGCAAGTGAAGAAATTTATACTTCTATTGGAAGAGAATTTGAAGAGAAAAAAGGAAAGCTAACTCTTGAACAAGAAAAATTAGAAATGAAAAAAATTCAAATTGAGAAAAATAAAAACAAAATTGAAGCTAATATAAAAACAGTACAAGAAAATAGTAAGGAAAAGAGTGAAATTATAGAAAAACAAAAGCAGATTGAAAAGGAAATGAAAGAACTGCTACATAATTTAAGTATTGTTGAAGGGAAAAAAAGAGAAATAGAAAGTGTTGTTGAAAAAAAGAATAGTGAGATTGTTGAAAGCGAAAGAGTACTTGATGAAATAAATAAAAATATTGAAGAAAAAAGGAAAGAAATATTTGATTTAGAAGTGTTTGCAAAAAACTGGGACAAACAAAAAATATTCAATACAAAAAAATTAAATGAATTAAAAGAAGAAGTTGAAAATAAAAATAATCAACTCAGTGCAATTAATGAAAATAAAAAAGAGATTGATTCTTTACAAAATGGCATGGATTTGGAAAAAGAAATTAAAAAAATACAAAAAGAAATTGATAAACTTAATGAAGAAAAAAGTTCAATTATTGCTCAAATAAAACAAGAAGAAAAAGCCCTAACTGAACTTGAAAAAGAAATTTCAAAATGCCCTGTGTGT
>JABHJM010000050.1 GCA_018691995.1 Candidatus Iainarchaeum sp. | reverse complement strand
ATCAAAGAAGCAGTTTTCTTTGCGAGATAATTGTTATAGTCTTGTTTGCTAGGCATAAAATAAAATGAGTTAAATCAATTTTAATAGTTTACTTTGTTTTAATTTCAAGGAGTGTTTGTGCATCTCCAAGATTAGTTTTGATATCAATTGTATAATTTCCAGAAAACACTTTTTCGTTTGGATTTCGTCTCACAAGACAAGTTGTTTGTCTATTATTTCCAGGTGACACGTTTGGGAATTCATTATCTGGGCAAAAAATTATAATTTCATTTGATTTTGAAGAAACATCCAAGGTCATGCTTGTTATTTCTTTTGAAGTATTAACTAATACTAAATTAAGTTCAGCATATTGGCTTTCACTATTTTTTAAGTCAAGTGGATTATTTTTCCAATTTACTTTAACGGGTGAATTAAAGTCAAGGTCAGCCATCATAAATATGAGACTTATTAAAATAATTAATGCGATAATCATTACAACTGGCATGGCCTTTTTTGTATTAATTTTTGGAACTCTTAGTCTTGGTAGACTAATACTTGGAAGTCTTATTTTTGGACCATATATTGACATGATAAGAATAAGTATTTGGATTATTTAAATCTTACCAATGATTTAAAAATTTAAAACTCAGTGGAGTTTTAAATTATTTAAGTCTTTAGGTTATTCTCGAAGAGTAAAGAGTTGGTCGTCTGTTGCATCAAAAAGATATGCTCGCACACCTGCATCAAGCCAAGCATGGGCATAAGAAAAAGAAGCAAGAGCTGTTAACAAGTCTCCTTTTTTTTGATAATATGAAGCATCGTTGTAATAGTTATTTGCCATTGATAAAAAATCTTTTGCAATTTTTTCTTCTTTCTCAGTTAGATTATCTCTTTTCTTTATTTCATCAAGAGCTCTTTTTGTAAGACTCTCATATTTTTCAACCTTTTTTATTAATTCTTTATCTTCAACCATTTTTTTTCACTTAATATAATTTTTCAAGAGCTTCTCTTTCCTTTTCATTTGTTTTTCCAGTAATAATCAAACTTTGGGGATAAAGTTCTTTGATTTCTTTGCTTTTAATAATATTATCTTTGCCAACAATCATTTTTTGTTTTTCATTGCTCATTCCAAGTAAAGCAACATATTCAAATTCATAAGAGTCTTCTCTTTTATTTTTAATTTTTTCAAGTATTTCTATTCCTTCAACACAATTCATTAATCTTTCCGGTTTTTCATCTTTTTTAATATCAAGAAGGGCTAAAGTATGTAAACCAATTTTTTGATTTTCAAGTAATTGGTCGTAGAAACTTTCAGGCTCAAAACCTTTTTCATGGTAACAAAGAGTAATGGTTCTTCCAAATTTATATTCATCAAGCCCACTTTCAGCAACCATATTTGTAATACTAATTCCAGGAATTACTTTGTATTTAATTCCAGCTTCTTTTGCATCAAGTAAAACTTGTAAGTGAGTAGTTGCTGTTAGTGCATTTCCAAAAATCATTAAAGCAATATCATTTTTTTTAGCAGAAAGCATTGCAGATTCAAATTGTTGTTCAACACCCACTCTACCAAGAACCAAGAACTTTTTTTCAATCATTTTTTCAAGCTCTTCATTTAACCCTTCTGCGTATTCAGAAGTATAACTTTCAAGAAACACTTGGTCGCAAGTTTTTAGAATGTCAAGAGCTTCTAGTGTCAAATGGCTTGGTTTAAGTCCTATTCCTACTAAATATAGCATATTATCAAATATTTTGATACTCGAAAGGTTTTAATATGTGCAATAATTAGATTTTTTTAAATAATTCCAAGTTTGAACAAACTAGCAAGTCCTGTAGCAAGACCAAGAATTGCGATGATGATTTTTATAAAACCAACTAAATTCTTCCTGTTTTTCCCTTTTTCTTGTTGTTCTTTTAAATAATCATCTAAACTATAACAAATTAAAACAGCGATTGCAAGTTTTACTAAAATAAATGTTCCGGGATGAATATCCATTAATATTTTTGAAAAAACATGTTGTTCACTAAAATTAAAAAAAGCAATTGCAACAGCAGAAGCCATCCCATCAAACCCTTGTCCAAGAACAATCAAAAAATTTAATTTATCATTTAAAATTTTATACTTAGTATACTTATGAATCAAGTAACATAGTCCATATGAGATAATAATTATTGCAATTAAAGCTCCTATGAATATTGCCCAATTATTAAATTGTGAAAAATTAAATAATATTGGAATTATTGCAATAATGATTCCAAAATAAAGTACTCGTTTTACTTTTAGTTCTTTCCAAATTTGTCCAATTAAAAGCCCTACTATAACAAGAGCAAAAGTCAATATCCAAATTCCTGGTGTGAAAAACCAAAATCCTAGTTCGAGCGGGTTAGCAGTTTTTATTATTCCTGGGATAAAAAGGATTCCTGCTTCAATTTGATGCATTATTACTCTCATGCTAATTCCAAACAAAATGTAAGGGGTGAGTGCAATCATAAAATTATAATTAAAATTTACTTTTTTTCTCAAAATAAAATATATTATTCCACAGGCAATAATTAGAATAGAAACAAGAATAATTGTGTTTACTATGTTATATCCTTGTATACTTGGATCCATTATTGGTTTTACAAAGTATTCTGTCCAAAAATCTGCCATGATAGATTTAAATGGATAATATTATTAAATAGTTCTTATGGTTGCTAAAAATAAAACCCCAAGAAATCTAAAAGAAGCTCTTAAGGGCAAATTAACTAAGAAAGAATTTGAATTTGCTCCAAAAGCATTTGATTCTTTTGGAGATATTGCAGTTATTGAAATTCCAAAAGAACTTGAAAAGAAAAAGAAACTAATTGGGGAAACTTTACTTGAAATAAATCCAAGATTTCTTACAATTTGTTCAATTGAAAGTGATCACGTGGGGAACTATCGTGTTCAAAAAGTAAAAGTTATTGCTGGAAAGAAAAATTTGGTTGCAACTTACAAAGAAAGTGCAGTTACATTAAAAGTTCCGCTTGGAGAAGTGTTTTTTTCTCCACGTCTTGGAAGTGAACGACTTAGAATTGCACAAGAAATAAAAAAAGGAGAAAAAATAGGTTGTTGGTTTTCGGGTGTTGGACCATATCCAGTTGTTTTTGCAAAAAATTCACAAATGGATAGTGCGGTTGCAATTGAACTTAATCCAGTAGCTCACAAATATGCTCTTGAAAATGCTAAGATAAACAAGTGTGAAGATAAAATTGAATTTGTTAAGGGGGATGTAAAAAAAGTTTATAAAAAATATAAAAAAGTATTTGATAGGATTGCAATGCCTCTTCCTCACACAGGTTATCAGTTTCTTGAAGAAGCATTTTTTTGTATAAAGCCAAAAGGAATGATTTATTTTTATGAAATTGTAGAAAAAGAAGATTTCAAACTTCCAGAAGGACAAATTCGTGAAGCTGCTAAAAAACAAAAGAGAAAAATTAGAATAATGCGAAAAAGAAGAGTGAGACAATTTTCTCCTACAAAAGAACAAGTTGTATTTGATATTAAAGTTTTAGACTAATTTATAAAAAACACAGTTTGTAGGACAAACAAAACTTTTCGAGTTTTGTAATCCTAAGAAAACTCACATTTTCTAGGACAGTTTTATTATAAAAAGAACGGTTTTTTATTATAATAAAGGAAAAGGTGAGATAAAATGGTATTAAATTTAATATTTTTAGGGCCCCCAGGGGCAGGAAAGGGAACTGTTGCACAAGCAGTAGCAGATAAATTTTCTTTGGCACAAGTGTCAACAGGAGATTTAATTCGAGCAGAAGTTGCTTCTGGAAGTGAATTAGCAAAAGAATTACAAGAAATAATGAGTTCTGGTGGACTTGTTGGTGATGAGTTAGTTGCAAAAATGCTTGAAGCAAAACTAAAAGCATTATCTGAAGAAGAAGGTTTTAGTGGAATTATTTTTGATGGATTCCCAAGAACAATCCCACAAGCAAATGAATTAGAAAATATTCTTACAAGACTTGAACAAAAACTTGATGCAGTAATTAATATTGAGTCAAGCGAAGAAAATATTGTTAAAAGACTTTCAAGCAGATGGACTTGTAGCAAATGTAAACAAATTTACAACACAGTAACAAACCCTCCAAAAGTTGAAGGTGTCTGTGATATTGATGGTGAAGCATTATTTCAAAGAGAAGATGACAAACCAGACACAATAAGAGCCAGGTTAGCACAATATAATGAAAAAACAGCTCCATTAATAGAATTCTACAAAGAAAAGGAATTATTAAAAAGTTATGATGGGAATGTTCCTCCAGCTGAAAGTATTGCAGCTGCAGAAAAATTAATTGAAAGTATTAAAGAAGGGCAATAGCTCTTCTTATTCGTTTTTTTAAAATTCTACTTTTTCCCCAGCTTCTAAAATTTTATAATTAAGTTCTTGTTTTTCAAATTCTTCTTTCACTTTATCCATGTCAGCTGGAAACTTTGGACTATCGTAGTGGTATGGGATTACAAGTTTTGCTTCACTTTCTTTTGCAAATAAAGAAGCCTCAAAAGGACCCATTACAAGTCCATGATTACAAACAGGGACAAATAAAATATCGCATTTTGTTTTTGAGTCAAAACTAATGCTATCTCCAACAGTGTAAATTCTCTTGTCTTCAATTTCAAAAACATAACCCACACCCTCATTGATTTCATTACCCCCTTTTAAAAAAGGCATAAAACCATGAATTGCTTTTACAACTTCAACTTTAATTCCATCAAGATCAAGTGTATCTCCAACTTTAACAATTTCAAAAGTTGTATTAGAATATTTGTTAGTAGTTTCACTTGTTGCAAAAAAACGGGTTGTTTCCTTTTTCATTTTTTGTATTACTTCTTCACTATAATGATCGCCATGTTTATGCGTTACAAAAACAAAATCTGGGATTGGCCAATTAGATTTTTCTTCTTCTGGAGAATATTCTCCACCATCAATTAAAATTTTTTTCTCATTTGTTTCAATAAAAACGCAAGCATGTGAAAATTTTGTTATATTCATAAAAAGAAAAATGTTGAGAAGCGTTTTTATAATTATTTAATTGCTTCCCAAATAATCTTATCTCGAGAGTTTACACTAACTCCAGCATCATTAATGTCAAATGGATGTGGATTCTTATCATGAGTTGTTCCTCTCATCTTTCTAACAAAGATACTTCTGTTTGGAGGAGTAAAATAAAGGGCAATGATTCCATCACTTACAAATTCTTCAACACCAAATGCAGAAAAAGTATTTTTTGTCGGAGCAGTTTCACTAGTTAGTAACGTAGTGCATCCTAAATTCTTTAATTTGTCTCCAAATTTAAATAAAGTTGTTCTTAAAAAACTTGGATCAATATATGCTCCAAATACAGTTGTTGAATCAATCACAAGTCTTTTTGCATTTATTTCTTTTACTTCTCTTTCAATTTCAGCTAATTGTTCTTCTACTCTTTGAACAATCATTTCTTTGTTTCTTGTTCCTTCAAGATTTAATCGATAAATAGTTAATAAATTTTGATCTTGTAAGCTCTTAATATCCCATTGAAAATTTTCCATATTCCAAGCAATATCTCGCACATTACCTTCCAAAGTTACAAAAAGGCCTGCTTCGCCGTATTGTGTTGCTCCATTGTAGAGGTATTGTGTCGCAAGGATTGTTTTTCCTGTTCCAGCTCCTCCAGCAATTAAAATATTACTTCCTTTTGGGAATCCTCCACCAACAAGTTCATCAAGTCCTGGTATTCCTGTCTTCACTCTTTCCAAATAATCACCGTATTTTGTTTACTAGATTATGAATTAAGTGGTATTTAATCCTTCCATTCTTTTTTGAAAAAACGGGAAAAAACAGGCTTTTTAAGCTCTTTTTTAGAAAGAATTATAAATATGAATCGCATTAATAGCTCTATGCCTTTGCCAGAAGAAGCGAACAGCGTAGCCTCAGACAATGTTGAGGAAGCGTACGAACGAGATTACTCTCAAATGGATTTGGTTGATTTAATTGACCAACCAGCATGGAAAACCATACTTATAAGTCTTGTAACAAGTGAAAAAATGGATCCTTGGAATATTGATGTGGCAGAATTAGCTGAAAAATATTTGAAAAAAGTTAATGAACTTGAACACAATAATTTAAGAGTTCCGGCAAATGCAATTCTTGCATGTGCAATTCTTGTAAAAACAAAAAGTAAATATCTAAAACTTAGTTCAGTTGATGAGGAAGAAGAAAAAGAACAAATTACTGATGAACAAAAACAAATGATGCTTGAAGAGCTTCCTGATTTAATGTGTAATAGATCTTTTCGTGAAGGAAGAATTTCTCTTGATGAATTAGTTGAAAGTATTGAAGGGATAATAAATAAAACAACTCCAAAAAGAGTTGCATCAAGAGTTGTTCCAAAAATGGAATTAAACTTTGATACCACTTCAATCGAAGATAAAATGGGCGATGTATTAAATTCAATAAAGAAGCGTGTTGATTCTCAAGGGGTTGTAAGATTTAAAGATTTGTGTGAAGATGAGTTGAATTCAATTGTGGATACTTTCTTACCAGTGCTATTTTTGATGAATGGTGGAAAAATTATTGCTTATCAAGAAAAGTTCTTTGGAGACATTTTTATTCAATTATTACAAGAAGAAACTTTGAGTGTTAAGGCAAAAGCGAGCTAATTAGCAAATCCAGTAGTTTTATATATCTCTTTTAATTACTTTGATTATGACAAAGAAAAAAACTGTAAAGAAAAAAGTTGTGAAAAAAAGTCCAAATAGAAAAACTTCTACAAAAAAGAAAAAGAGGAGTGCTTCTAAAACTAGGACTAAAGAAATTGTTCGTGTAAAAACGTTTATTGTTGAAAAACCAGTTTATGTTGAGGCACCTTCTCGCTTTCAAAGACTAAAAGAAAAAATTCCTTCATACTCTGGGAATGAAAGCCGTTATTCAAAACAAAAGGAAGAAAAATATCAAGAAGCTCCAATGCAGGAAGATACTTTTGAAAATGAAAATTATGACGAACCACTTGATGAGGCAGTTGAAGAACCATTAGATGAATCCGTTGGAGAACCAATGGAAGATCCAATGGCTGAATCGTTTGATGAAACAGGGGAAGAATCACAAGATGTAAAAAGTCACATTAGAAGTCGTGGGCTTTTCAAAAATATTTGGTGGAAAAAAGGGCTTTTGAAAGGATTTTTTCTATGGATTCTAATAGTAATATTTGTATATATTTTAGATCTTTTTGGAATGGCAGAAGTTGTTGATGCAAAAAAATGGATTTTCTTTTTAGTACTACTTTTAATTTTTGGAATGGGTTACCAAAAATATATCAGTGGTAAAGTAGATTTTTAATTATTAAAAAAAAGATTTAGGGGCAATTGTGCCCTAAAAAAATATTTATTTTCCTGCTTTTTCAAGAGCAGCTTCGAGTTTTGGTTTGTCAAAACCAATGATTACTTCTCCTTCAATATCGATTACTGGAACTCCCATTTGACCGCTTTTGTCCATCATTTCTTTTGCTTTTTCTTGATCTGTTCCCACATTGAAATCTTCATACTCAACATTTTTTCCTTTCAACCAATCCTTAACCATAACACAGTATGGACAAGTAGTAGTTGAATAAACGATAACTTTTCCCATTAATATCACCTATTCAAAATTTGATTAGTTGTTATTATAAATATTGTGAATCAAAGATAAAAAAAAGTTTTTTTGGGAATCAGAGGGGGAGACACGAAAAACAAATGTTGGGTCCCTTTCCGGGTCGGTTGCTCCCCTTAATCCTTTTCACATAGTTTGACCATGCATATGCTAGGATTACATCACTCTAGTTATTAACAATTAGCAGTTAGGAAAACGAACTAATTCGGTGCATTATTTTGCTTTTCCAACCATTACAAAAAAGGCCCCTTTCTTGCTTAAAAACCACTTTATCTCATCAATTAGAGGCTTTTCAAATTTTGGTTTTGATGCAATAAAATCAATATTGTTTTTGCTAAACCATCTCAAAATTTCACTCACAGAATGATAACTTTCCCAGACTTGGCCATACTTATCAGCCTCTTGTTCACGACTTTCCATTGCTCCAAAAAGTCTTTTTCCAATTTCAATTCGCTTCTCAATATTCTTTCCACAAAATATTCCAAGAATTAGTCTTCGTACTCGCTGCCTAAATCGAGAATATTTATTATAGAGTCCAATAACAATGAGGCCGTCTTTTTTCAAACAACTAATTCCATTTTCAAAACCTTTTTTCGCATTAATTGTGTGGTGTAAAGAGCCAAGCGCAATAACTACATCATACTTTTTTTCACTTTTAAATTCTAATATGTTTTTTTCTTCAAACTTTACTTTTGTCCCTAATTTCTTGGATAATTCTTTTGCTTTTTTTATTGAACTTGAAGAAAAATCAATTGCATAAACATTTGCTCCACAAAGAGCAAGTCCATTTGCAAGTTCCCCAGTTCCACAACCTAGCTCAAGAACATTTTTTCCTTTCCAATAATCAAAATTCTCTCCAAAAATACTTGATACCCATTTTACAAAATTCTT
>JABHJM010000022.1 GCA_018691995.1 Candidatus Iainarchaeum sp. | reverse complement strand
TACAAATGTTGGTCTAACAAATAATACTGGAAGTAATTGTCCATATGATTGTGGTCTTTGCACAAATCATCATTCTCACACTGCATTAGCAAATATTGCATTAACAAATAGATGTGATCTTTCATGTTGGTACTGTTTTTTCTATGCAAAAGAAGGAGATCCAATTTATGAACCAAGTGTTGAACAAATCAGATTAATGCTTAGGAATATGAAAGCAGAAAAACCAGTTCCTTGTAATGCAGTTCAATTTACTGGTGGAGAACCTACTCTTCGTGAAGATTTATTTGAAATTATTAAAGTAGCAAAAGAAGAAGGATACGAACACGTACAACTTAACACTACTGGAATGACTATTGCATTTAATCCAGGGTATGCACAAAAATTAAAAGACGCTGGAGTAGCAACACTGTATGTTTCTTATGATGGATCTAGTTTACAAACAAATCCAAAAAATCATTTTGAAATGGCTTTAACAATTGAAGAATGTAGAAAAGCACATTTGGGGATCGTTTTAGTTCCAACGCTGATTAAAGGAATAAATGATAAGGATATGGCAAGTATTATTGACTTTGCATTACAAAATATTGATGTTATTCGTGGAATTGATTTCCAACCAGTTTCTTTTGTTGGAAGAATGCCAAAAAGCCAAAGAGAAGCAGGAAGAATTACTATTCCTGATGCAATTGAACGAATTGAAAAACAAACAAAAGGAGTAATTAAGAAAAAAGATTTTTTCGCAATTCCTTGTGTTTCAAATGTAACGAATTTTGTTGAAACGCTAACAAACAATGTTCAATACTCTCTTGACAATCACTTTGCATGTGGAGCAGCAACATATGTATTTATTGATAAGGAAACTGACAAAGTAATTCCTCTTCCAGAATTTATTGACGTTGATGGATTGTTTAAATATTTGAATGAAGCGAGTGAAAATATTAAAAGTGGAAAAAACAAAAAATTACAATCTGCAAAACTTTTACTTAAATTAAAATCATTTATTGATGATGAAAAGAAACCAAAAAAACTAAAACTTGCAAAACTTTTATTTGATGCACTTGTAAAACACGATTATACTGCTCTTGGAGAATTCCACAGTAATTCTTTATTTATTGGAATGATGCATTTTATGGATCCATATAATTATGATCAACAAAGAGTTGAAAGGTGTGATATTCATTATGCAATGCCTGATGGGCGAATAATTCCATTTTGTGCATTTAATGTTGTTCCAGAACTTTATCGTGATAAAGTACAAAACCAATACTCTATGTCTTGGGACGAATACAAAAAACAAAACGGTGGACGTGACCCGATGCAAAAATACAAAAGAGATTCAAAAACACTAAAAGATAATCCAGCATATGATCGAGTGTATAAGGGTAAGAAATATTTTAAGTGAAAATTATGAGAACATGGTATGATACAAAGTATGGAAAAGCTCCTTACAAAGAAGTATTAAGAGTTACTTTTAATTTTGAAGGAATTAGTGCGGAGGATATTGCATTTAGACAATATAAATTATTATTAACAGATGCTGTTATTCAAGCTCATATGGAACTTTCAACTGGTGAAGGTATTGCTTTATTTGTTCCTGGAACAAATCCTGAACAAGTATTAAGAAAAGAAGAAATAAAATATAAAATAACTAATAAAGAAGTAATTTCTTATGAAGAAGTTTTAGCAAGCAATAATATGTTTGTAAATTCTAAGTAGGATGCTCTTTTTTCTCTAAATTTGTTTAATTAAAAAGAATTATTTTTTAGAGATTAGGTGAACACCATAAGCAACTAAAATAAATGCAATTAATGCACTTATGCCCTCATCAATGATTCTATACTCAAGTAATCCCATTGCGGAAACTAAGAATATTGCTGCTACAATAATTACGACCATTCCTATTTGTGTATCGTCTGCCATTGTATAATTGCTGAGGAAATAGTATAAAAATCTTTCTTTCACTGGAAAAAGTTAACTTTTTGTGAAAAAGTTTATATTTATTGAACTCATATATTAATTATGCCTGTAAGACGAATTAGAACAAATATTGAATTTAGAAATATATTTCAAAGAGAGGGTGTTTTTAAAAATGTTGAATGTGAAGCAAATTTAAGCCAAATACATGATGCTTCAGTTTTTCTGTTTAAACAAATTGTTGCAAGAGATGATCCTCGACAGCACTTAGCAAAAAAATATGCTCACTTAAAAAATAAAATTAATTTTAAACCACTTAATTTTGAAAATGGGATGAGAGCAAATTACGCATCGCGTTCAAAAGGGGGAAATAAACCATATGGTGCTTCTATTACTGGAATACTTCATGTAAGACAACTCGTAAGGACTCTAATGAATCTTGAAATAGGTCATAAACTCATTTGGAGAAGAAAATCAGTAAAAATGGGGGATCGTGAACTAATT
>JABHJM010000023.1 GCA_018691995.1 Candidatus Iainarchaeum sp. | reverse complement strand
ATTGATTTAACTTATTTTATTTTATGCCTAGCAAACAAGATTACAATAATTACCTTGCAAAGAAAACCGCTTCTTTAATTAGAGAGAATTTTGCAGATCGCGGAGTAACTAATTTGTTAGTTGTTAAAACTGGTAGAAAATGGAAACGCACGCTTGGACACATAAAAACTCTAAAAACTAATGAATATGGATCTGAAATAGAAATTAATCCAATGCTTTTTGATTTAGATGTTCCCGAATACATTCTTGACTATGTCATAATGCATGAATTAACCCATTACTTTCAAGGTTTTGCTTCCAACCATGAAAAAAAACACAAACACCCCCATCGAGGAGGAATTGTTGAAAAAGAACTTGATAGACTTGGTTGGAAAGAAATACAAGAAAAATCTGATGTGTGGATAAAAGAAAATTGGGACAATTTACTTAAAAAAAATGGTGTTGACGCTACAGTGCGAAGAAAAACACGACGAAAAAAACTCTTTGGACTTTGGTAAACACTTTTTTTAATTAGTATTTTGTATTTTCATAAATTCTGCAGCTCTACTTTTAAATTCATCAAAATAATCTGCTGGACAAGAAAAACCACCTGCTGGAATGTGCCCCCCGCCCTTAGCTAACTTTGAATTCATGATCGCATATTTTATTAGTGCTCCAGAATCAACTTTAAAATCAGCTCTTCTAACAGAACCTTTTATGTAATCAGATTTTGAATAAACAATAAGTGTTTCTTTATTTTCCTTAGATAAAACATTACTTAATTTTGAAGGAAGTCCTTTTTTAGTTTCAAAAAATACTAATTCAACATCTTTTTCTTTTTCCAAGTCAGTAGAATATCTTTTTCTTTCACTTTCAATTAATTCTTCAAATTGTTTTGCTAACTCTTCATACTCTGAACCAAGTAAACTTACAAAACTTCCTTTTTCATAAACAAATTCAAACAATTCTTTTTTTCTACTCCCATAATTTGACACGATTGATTTTATTACATTAGCAAGTCTTGTTACTTGTTCCAAACTAACACTATTTTCTTGCATAATTTTTTCACCAAACTCTTCCCAGTCTCCAAGAGATGAATCTCCAACTACCCCAATTAATGCTGCAATAGCATCAATATTAAATAAGTCAAAAATAACTTTGGTTGCTGAATAATTTGCTGGAGTTTTATTTGAAAAATCTCCTGGTTTTACAACCATCAATTCATTTTTAATTAAAAATTCTTTTGGAGTTGGATGATGGTCAATTATTAAAACTTTTATTTTAGAATCAATTAGTCCTAATTTTTGAGAAGCAATTTCTTCATTTAAATCACAAAAGATAATTAATTTTGAATCATCACTTTTAACTAATTCTAAAAATTCTTCTTCCTCATTTATTGCCCCTGGAGCAATTGAGCGTTTTTCATTAAAATGCAAAGTAACTTTTTGTTCACTTTCTTCTAAAAATTTTTTCATTTGAAAAGCTGATGTCATTCCATCCTCATCATCATCAACCACAAGTAAAACTTTCTTAGCTTTTTTTAGTTCAAGAAAGTCCATTACTTCTTTTTTTACTTCTTGTATTGTTTTCATACTCACCACTAAAAAAGAAGAGATAAAGAGCATTTTTATTAGTTTTGGAAGTCATGTTTATGATAAGAATAGTGGTTATAATGGCGAAAATAAAAGAAAAACAACAGTTTCAAATAGAACTTGCTAAATACTTAGCTGAAAAGGACTTTGTGTATGGCCCTGAACCAGAATTATATGACCCTGTTGCAGGATTTTATTCTTATGGATTGCTTGGAAAAGCAATGAAAAACAATGTTGAAGCAGCCATTCGTGATGTGTTTACTAAAAATAACTTCTTTGAGGTTGAAATGCCTATTATTACTCCTGAAGTTGTATGGAAAGCAAGTGGACACCTTGATGGGTTTAATGATCCTGTTGTTATTTGTTCAAAATGTAAAGCTTCTTTTCGTGCTGATAAATTAATTGAAGAAAACACTGAAATTGCAGCTGATTCATATAGTGATGAACAATTAATTGAAGCATTCAAAGAACATGAAATAAAATGTCCAACTTGTAAGGGACGATTTGAACTTGAAATAAAAAGACACTCGTTAATGATGAAAACAAAAATTGGTGCAGACACAGTTGCTTACAGTCGACCAGAAACTGCCACAACAACTTACCTTCCATTTAAACGTTATTCACAATTCTTTCGCGGAAAATTACCTTTCACTGTTTTTCAAATTGGAAAAGCATTTAGAAATGAAATTAGCCCACGTCAACATTTACTTCGGCAAAGAGAATTTACTCAAGCAGAAGCACAAATTTTTATTAGTAAAGAACAAAAACAAAAGTTTGATCCATTTTTGGAAATTGAAAACGAAAAACTACCTTTGTGGACTGAAGCATTACAAAAAGCTGAAAAGAAACCTGAATTAATTTCTCTAAAAGATGCACTTAAAAAAAAGTATTTGAAAAATCAAGCATATGCTTGGTCAATTAATCTAGCTTATAAAATATTTCTTTCAGTTGGAATTCCAAAAGAAAGAATTCGACTGCGTCAACATCATGCAGATGAAAAAGCATTCTATGCTGATGATGCTTGGGACCTTGAAGTTGAACTAAATTCATTTGGTTGGACTGAATGTTGTGGTGTTCACGATAGAACTACTTATGATTTGACTCAACATGCAAAGTTTTCTAAACAAGATCTTTCAATTAGACTTGAGAGTGGAGAAAAAATTGTCCCGGATGTTATTGAAATTGCATTTGGAGTAGACAGACCATTTTTCTCTCTTCTTGACATTGCATTTTTTAGAAGAGATGATGCAAAGAGAACTGTTCTTTCTCTTCCTGCAAATATCGCCCCAATGCAAATTGGATTATTACCACTTCTAAAAAAAGATGGATTGCCAGAGAAGGCACTTGAGATAAAAAAAGAAATTGAAAAACAATTTAGAGTTTATTATGACGCAAGTGGAAGTATTGGAAAAAGATATTCAAGACTCGATGCTGTCGGTGTCCCATATTGCATTACAGTTGATCACGATTCACTAAAAGATGAGAGTGTTACTGTTCGTGAGAGAGATTCATTAAAACAAGTTAGAATTCCAATTAAAGAATTAACACAAAAACTAGGACAGTATTTTGAAGAAGGGTTTGAGTGATACAATGGATAAGCAAGATTTAAGAAAAAGATTACTAAAAAAAACAAGAGATCAAATTGATGAAAATTTATCAGAAAAAGAAGTTCATATTATTCGTGCAATTGGACTTGTTGATGATTTAGAAGAAGTAACCAATTTATTAAAAGAAAATTTTGATGAATGGACAAAACGTTCTCCTGATGAACGAGCTCAAAAAATGATTGATACCCTAAAAAAGAACCAAGGTGCTATTGAAGAGGAACGAATTGAATTAATCGAGTTTATTGAAGAAGATATGACTAGTGAATTACCAAGTTTTACCCACATTGCTGGTGTTGTAATTGGCGCTAGACTTTTGGCTGAAGCTGGAAGTAAAAAAAAGTTAGCTTTTGCTCCATCTTCAACAATGCAGGTCCTTGGTGCAGAAAAAGCTTTGTTTAATCATATAAAGAAAAAGACTGCCCCTCCAAAACACGGACATATTTTTAATCATCCACTTCTTCAAAAACTTCCTAAAACAAAAAGAGGAAAAGCTGCTAGAATCTTGGCAGGAAAACTCAGCATTGCTGCTAGAATTGATTATTTTGGAAAAGAAAAAGATGAAAGTTTACTAAAAGAAGTTGAAGTTAAGATAAACAAGCTTTAAAAATCTTGGAACTAATTAATTTTTATTAAATAAGTTGATTTGATGTTTTGGTTTTACTTTAGTCTCATCGCAGTTATTTTATACGCAAGCGTAAACATAATTGACAAAAATCTTATTTCAGATATTTTTAAACGACCAAATACTCAAATGATTATTAGCGGAATTATTCAAATATTTATTGGAACTATTGGAGTTTTAGTTTGGGGTTTTGAATCTGCTTCTCTTTTAGTAATTATTTTTGCAATGCTTGGTGGAGTTGGTGCCTTTTTTGGAGGTTGGTTTTATTTTCTTGCCCTATCAAAAGAAGAAGTTTCAAGAACAATCCCACTTCTGAATTTAATTCCAATATGGGTTCTTATTTTTGCAACAATATTCCTTGGAGAAGTTTTAACTCAAATACAATATTTTGGAATTTTAATTTTAGTTATTGGAGCAGCATTAATTTCAATAAAAAAAGGCACAAAATATACTTTAACTTTGGGCGTTCCCGTAATGGTTATTTCAACTTTATTTTATGGAGGACAATACATCTTCTGGGGACTCGCAACTACAGAAATTAGTTTTTGGACAGTCTTTTTCTTCTCCGCATTAGGACATGGAGTGTGTAATTTGATACTTTTTATAATTAAAAAAGATGAAATAATAACAAATCTAAAAAAATTCAAAAAACATTCAGCAATTTCTGGATTTGGAGAAATCTTATCTGCATTTGGAGACTTGCTATTAATTTTAGCATTTTCTATTGGACTAATTTCGCTTACTTCAGCAGTAACCGCAATACAACCATTAATCTTATTGGTTTTTGCAATAGCATTAAGTGTTTTATGGCCAAAAATACTCAAAGAAGAATTAAAAGGATCAGTACTTGCTTTAAAGATTATTGCAATAATCTTAATAGTAGCAGGTTCAATAATGATACTATAGTGATAATATGATAGAAATGTTTCCAGGAGTTTATGTAAGCGAAAGAAAGCTTTATACCAAAGCTTTAGTACATGGACGAGTGTATGGTGAAAAAATAATTAAAGATGGTAAAGAAGAGTATCGACAATGGAATCCGTTTAAATCAAAGTACTGTGCTGCGCTTACAAAAGGATTAAAAGAAAATATTTTTTT
>JABHJM010000027.1 GCA_018691995.1 Candidatus Iainarchaeum sp. | reverse complement strand
TTGAACAACTTCCAAGTTCAATATATTTTCCTTCTCTTGGACTCCATCCTTCAAGATCAAACTTTTTTGCAGCAACAATTCCAATATCTCCAGTACAAACATTAACAATTCGATAAGGAATTTCTAATGCTTCCATATACTCTTGTTGGTTTTTGCTCATTTGTTCAAATAGGTTCCATGATTCTTCTGGTTTACAAACAACAACTTGTTCTATTTTGTTGAATTGATGTACACGGAATAATCCTCGCTCGTCAAGTCCATGTTTTCCAATTTCTCTTCTAAAACAAGGGCTCATTCCAGCAAACTTTATTGGTTCGTTTAATTCTTCTTCATCCAAGATTTCTCCCATATACATTGACACCATTGGATGTTCACTTGTAGCAATCAAATAAAGATCATCATTTTCAATTTTATACATCACTGTTTCAAAATCACCAAGGTCAGTCACACCCTCGTACGCTTTTCTATTCATTAAGAGTGGTGGTTGAATTGGAGTGAATCCTTTTTTGATTAACATATCAATTGCAAGTCTTTGCAATGCAAGATCGAGCAAAGCAAGTTCTCCTTTGAGATAAAAAAAACCAGTTCCTGATATTTTAACAGCTCTTTCAAATTCAGCTAACCCGAGTTTTGTAACAAGTTCAGCGTGATGTATTAAATTTTTATTTTCTTTTACTTTCCCCCACTTTTTTTCTTCGACATTCTCTTCATCACTTTCGCCATATGGGACTGAGTCATGTAAAACATTTGGAATTCGAAGTTGTAAAGCACGAAGTTCTTCTTCAAGTTGTCTAACTTTTGGTTCGTCTTCTTTTATTTTTTTTGGAATTAACTTTGCTTGTTCAAGCAATTTGTTAGTGTCCTCCCCTTTACTTTTGGCTATTTTAATTTTTTGGGTAATTTCATTTCTTTGTTTTTTTAAAGCATCAAGTTCAAGCTTAAGAGCTCTCCATTCGTCATCCTTTTTTTTCCAGGAGTCAAGTCGCGAAATAACGTCATCATCCTTTCTCATTTTCAAATTCTTTTTTATTTCGTCAAATTCTTCTCTTAAATATTTCGCGTCTAACATATTTTCATTCCTCCTAAACATTTCATTAAACAAAAACTTTTAAATGCCCATCAACCAGTCAACATGAGAGTATTATTTTAGATTATGCTCAATGTTACTGTTTTTTTGGACAAAATTAGCTGGACAGAGATGATTCTACAACTTCCTCGTCGAACAGACTATTTAGTTCTATTACAAGTTCTTTGCTTACGCTTACCATCTTGACCATAGTAATATCTTTCTCCTTTTTCATTAAAAAGAAATGCCATTGGTATAGTGTGTCAAATTGTACACAAACACGCGCTTTTATATACCTTTTATCCATAAAGATTTGTATGAGTTCAATCGAAACTGCGCTTAAAAAACTGGGTGTTAACTCAGTATACTTTGTCTAGATAGGCGTCAGCAGGTTCGATAATTTTTAAACTCTAAGCAATTAATTTTGACGTATTAACATTTTTTTTTAATTGTAAGCGTTAGCTCAATTATTGTACCTGCTTTTTTGAACAAAATTAAAAAAGGAGGTGATGATGAATGGCAATGCCGCATCAAGTATTTAAGAAAAAATGTGTAAAAGAATTGAAAGGTCTTTTTGGACAAAAAAGAATTGAAAAAATAGAGCTATTGCAGCAAGATCTGCCTGATTATAGTGGTCCCTATGGTCAAATAAGAAAATGGTTGAATGATCAAAAGAAAAAGGCAGTTATTTCAAAAAAAGAGACTTTTCATGAGGCGTGGGAAGTAAAAAAACAAGGGCATTATACTTTTGCCCTAGTTGGTTTGCCAAGTGTTGGGAAAAGTTCTCTTGTAAAAGAATTAACTAATGCAAAAATTGATATTGCAGCGTATGATTTTACAACAGTAAAACCATTTTCTGCAGTAACAAAAATTTTAGGAGCACAAATTCAATTAATTGATTTGCCAGGAATAATTTCTGGGGCAAGTGAAGGAAAAGGATTTGGAAAAAGAGTTCTTGGTAATGCAAGAAGTGCAGACAAAATTCTTTTGATTGTTGAATCAACAAAGCCTTGGCAAATAAACATAGTAGCTAATGAACTAAAAAAATTTGGTTTTAATGTTACAAAAGAAAATTGTTTAGTTGTGTTTACCAAAAAGGATTTGGCAAATGCTTCAACAAATAAATTCACATACACAAATATTTCAATGTTTGACAAACAATCAATTGAAGAATTCAAAAAGTTTCTTTTTGAGCAAAGTGATTTGCAAAGAGTAAAACCTTTTGATTCAAATGATTTTGTCATTCTTTGTGAAGGGTGCAGTGTAAAGGATTTTTGTGATAGCATTCACAAAGATCTTGTGAAAAGATTCAAGCATGCGCTGGTAAGTGGATCAACCAAGTATAGAAAACAAAAAGTTGGTTTGGGGTATGTGCTTTCGGATTTGGATGAAATTGAGCTAGTGTTAAAACACTAGCTTTATTGTTTTTTAAGTCCAAGTGTACAGGTATTTGAGTGGATACTAAGTAAATCTTTGCGTGTTTTTGCTTTTTTTGCTCTTCTAATTAATTCATCAAGCACTTTTAGTTGATTTTTTCCAAGATCATAGATCCGCTGGTTTTGTTTGTACTGTTGAAGAGATTCAACAACAGATACTTTTTCTTGTGCAGTTAATCTTTGTCGTTTAACTACGTCCATTCTTTCAATAATTCCTTCAAATGAAGTATGAAGCATTGTTGATCTTATTTGTCTTGCATGCATTCTTCCCATTCAAATAACCTTCCAATAAAGTATTCTATCTATATATTTGCCTTTACTATAATAATAATCTTTCATTAGGCCAATTTTTGTAAAACCATTATTCAAAAGTACTCTTTGTGAAACAATATTTTTTGGATTAGTAGTTGCCTCAATTGTATGAAGTTTTAATTCGATTATTTTTGTTAATGCTAATTTTAGGGCTTTTGTTGCATAACCTTTGTTACAATGTTTTTTTGCAATTCCATATCCTACTGAGCATCTTTTATGTTTTTTATTTATTTTATAGATGTCAACATATCCAATTCTTTCATTTTTTTCTTCGAGTATAAAATAAAACCATTGCTCTTTTTTTGATAATCTTATTGCGTCTTTAATTTCTTTTTCTTCTTCTTTAAGTGTTTTTGGAATTAACATGTCTGGAAGATATTTTTGAAATTCTTTATCTTGTTTTGTTTTAAATAAAAAGTTAGCATCTTCTATTTTTACTTCGCGTAATTTCATAAAATCATTTCAAGAATTTCATTTTTCCAACAATCTTTTTTGCTTTTGCAAATTTCTTATCAAAATCGTCATAAAATTTATTAGCGTATTTTATCAAAAACTTTTCTTTACATTCTCCGCAAAGATTTTTTCCCGCTAAACAATCTTGGTACATTTCTGCTAAAACTTTATCATCCAGGATGAAATGATTTTTACAATATTCATAAGCAACACACTTTTCAGGTTCCCCGCCCTTTTCTTTTTGTTCTTCTTTAGTAACTCGTCCACCAGTTAATGCTTTTTTTAATTTTTTTTCAAGTGCAACCCTGTCATTTTCAGGAATTTCTATTTTTCCTACTGATTCATTTTTACTCATTTTAAAATTTCCATCTAGTGCAGAAGTATATTTGTTATACGAAGCAGCTGGTGCAAAAAAACCATATTCACTTCTAAGTCTTCGTGCAATATCTCGTGACATTCGAATATGTGGTGCCTGATCAATTCCAACAGGGATTACTCCAGGCATTGCTTCATCAAGTTGTGGGTGAAGTATGTCTCCCATTTGAATAAACGCACTCATAACTTTTGCTGGGTGCACTGAACCATAAATTGAACGAAATTCATTTTCAGTAATTTTTTGTGAACACACACTAGCTAGGTTGCTAACTTTTTTGTTTTCACTTTGAAAATAAAATTTTGTTTTTTTA
>JABHJM010000078.1 GCA_018691995.1 Candidatus Iainarchaeum sp. | reverse complement strand
TTTTGGATTTTTTGGTGGAATAATAAACCCATTTCTCCCTTCTTCAACAAAAGGTGCGTTTCCAGCAACATTTGTTGCAATAATTGGAGTACTATATACATATGCAAGTTGAGGAATTGCCGATTGGGTCGCACTTCTATGCGAGAGAACTAACAAATCAGCAGCACCAAACAAAATGGGAATTTCTTCATCTGGAATATACTTGTCAATAAATTTTATATTTTTCTCAACTCCAAATTCTTTTGCAAGAACTTGATATTTTTCTACTCCACCCCAAAACGCTCCAGCAACTACTAACATATAATCTTCTTTTTTTGGCAGAAGAGAAATTGCTTCTACCAAATCTTCAACACCTTTGTATTTTCTTACTGCTCCAAAAGAAAGAATTACTTTTTCATTTTTTATTCCAAGTTTTTTCCTTGCAACACTTTTTGAAACTTTTTTATTTGAAAGAAGAGATGCGTAAGAGTTTTCTAAAATAAATGTTGTTTTTGTTTCCTGTGCAAGTTTTTTTGCAACCCTTAGTTCTGATTTTGAAAGAGCTGTTATATCATCAACTTTTTTTAATAAAATTTTTGTAAATGGCTTATGAATTAATTTCATTGCAAGCCCTTCTTCATGAGGAAGAACATTATGGCAAATTATTTTGAATTTTGTTTTTGTAAATATTTTTGAAAAAAATGTTATGAAATAATAACTTGGGAAAAAATATGTGTGCCACCATTCAAACACAACCCACTCTGGTTTTTCTTTTTTTACCATATTTACTATTTTTATCCAAGAAAGTGGATTAAGAGTATTTAGAATAAATTTTTGTTTGAACTTTGTTTTTATCTTTTTTCCAGATTTTTGACTTTTACCAGGATAAAGAATTTTTGGAAACATCATTGAGTACGAAATTGCCGTCACATCATTGTTTTTTGAAAGATTATTACAAAGAACTGTGTTTGAATGAGCAATGCCCCCTGTGAATGGGATGATTGGACCGATTACAAATACTTTTTTTCTATCCATGAATAATAATTATTTTGCTCTCCACTCTAATAAAGCTTATGTTACAAAGCTAATCCCCTCACTTTTGTTTTTAAGGGTTCTGTTCCTTTTTTTAATATTAATCTTGCAAGTGTTTTGAATGGATTTTAATGAAATAAAACAAAAAGCGTGGGACAATCGAAAAATGATTTTGCTCTTACTAGTAATTTTTATTTTAGCTTTTAGCATACGTGGGCACTTAATCCGATATGACTATATTTTTGAATTCGACTCTTACTACCACGCAAGAACAACAATGACACTTATTGAAACTGGAGGACTTCCTGATATGGATCCTTTAGCTTATTACCAAAATGGTGGAGAACCATACAGTAGATTTTCTTTACTCTGGCCGATTTCGGGTGGAATATATCAATTATTTAATTTTTGGCATCCATTTGACAAAGACATTTGGTTTATGTTTGTAAAATTCTTACCCGCTCTTTATGGAGCCATAATTTCTCTTTCGCTTTATTGGCTTGGAAAAGAAATTTATAATAAGAAAGCAGGAGTGGCCATGGCCTTTATTGCTGCTGTGACCCCAGCATTTGTTTACAGAACAATGGCTGGATTCTTTGAAGAAGATGCTTTAGGATTTTTATGGATGGTACTTGGATTTATTTTCTTTGTTCGTGCTGTAAAAAGCAAACAACTTGGACAAACAGAAATCATTAACTCTGTTCTTGGCGGAGTAATGTTTGGATTAATGGCTTGGACTTGGGGAATGTACTTACTAATCCCTGTAGTACTACTTGGATACTTTGTAGTAGCAGTATTATTCCTTGGAAGTGACAAAGATAACAAACAAAAAGATATTCAAAATTTTACTATCAAATTTATAATCTCATTTATTTTATTTGCAATTATTGCAGCAACAGCTAATGCACCATGGATAAATAATGCATCTGGATTTGCTTCACAAGTAATTGGTTCACAAATTTCTGAAATAATGGTTGTTATGGGAATAGTTGGATCGATTGCAATAGCAGCTGCACTTGGGTACTTAATTTCCGGAACAAGTAAAGATACTAAAAAAATTGTTTCAACATTACTAGTTATTGTATTATACATTGGATTTTTTGCAATGTTACTATTCATGGCAACCCAACCAGATATTTTGGCTGATCGAACACAAATAACAAGCCTTGTTGGAGAAGAAAGTACTGGATTTGGTGCATTTGGAACTAAGTACAATTCATTAATTATTTTCCCACTACTTGCAATGTTACTTATCCCAATAGGATCATTTTTGTTAAAGAAAAAGAATGCATTCTCTTCATTAATTTTATTTTTCTGGATATTAATACCATGGTTTATGGCATTTTATAAATTAAAATTCACTTATATTTTTGGTTTTTCAATGGCACTCGCCGCAGCAACTGTAGTGTATTATACTTTTGCACTTTTGAAAAAATATAATGTTGAAAAGGGCACTGAAACAAAAATTGTTATTGGAGCAATATTCTTTTTACTAGTACTTGGAGTTGGAGCAGCGGCCATTTTTGTTCCTGATTACCAACCTTTTAATGATCAAAATCCACAATGGACGGACGCAATTTTTTGGATAAAAGATAATACTCCAGAAGACGCTAAGCTATTCAATTGGTGGGACCAAGGACATATACTTGCATTCTTAACAGAAAGAGGTGTTTCAACTGATAATAGAAATGCATCTTACTCTGCTAACAAAGCTATGGCTGAATTCATAACGACTGAAGATGCTAACTATGGTTATGATGTTGCAAAAAATCAAGTAGGAGCAGATTATATTGTTCTTGATCAAGGAATGTTTTATCGAGAATATTCATTTGCATTCTATAATATTGATGAAGTAAATTATTCACATCCAGAAGTAGCAAAGTACCGTGAAGGGCCAGTAAATATTATTGGTTGTGGACAGAGTGGAGAAAATATTGATTGTGGGGGAAATGCTTTCACACTTGAACAATTTGATGCACTAAATTCAACATGGACTTACATGCCAACTCAATTTTACAATGGAGATCAACCAATGTACATTTACAGAGATGGAGCTTCACTTGTTGTACTAAATCATGCAACAAACAATTCTAATTTAGCAAAAGTATGGATGCATAGTGAAGATACAACTGATTTCTATGAAGAAGTTTACCATAATGGAAGCGTAAAAATCTTTGAAATTAAGTAAGGGGCAGAATTGTACCACTCCTTTTAAAAGGAACAAGAAAGATATTTTTTATTATGTTAATCTACCTGGCAATTCTTCTTGTAGCATTCATTACAGTGTACTATTTAGTTCCAAAATTCATTCCTTTAGTCCGCGATAGAGGGTTTATTGGAAAAGATATGAATAAAGCCAAAAAAACTGGGGTTGCTGAACTTGGAGGGATACCAATCTTTTTAGGATTTGTATTTGGAGCAACTTTTGCAATATTTTATTCAACATACCTTGGACTTGAGCTTGATTTGCTTCCTTTTATTGCAGGAATTTTAACAATTGTAATTATTGGTTTTATTGGAACGGTTGACGATATGATTGGTTGGAAAAAAGGAATTAGACAATGGCAACATGCTCTTTTTCCAGTTGTTGCAGCTTTGCCATTAATGGCTGTAAGAGTTGCAAACCCCCCATTAACAATTCCTTTTGTAGGAGTTTTACCAGGAGAATATGTTTTACCTTTTGGAGTAATTAGCTTTGGAATAATTTATTCACTTATCCTTGTTCCAATTGGAGTAACTGGTGCGAGCAATGCAACTAATATGTTAGCTGGTTTAAATGGACTTGAAGCTAGCCTTTCTGCAATGATACTTGGAACCCTTGCAATCGTTGCATTTTTTACTGGAAAAATTGAAGCACTGGTAATTGCACTTGCAATGGTTGGAGCCCTAGTTGCATTTTTGAAATATAATTGGTTTCCCGCAAAAATATTTGGTGGAGATGGATTAACACTTATGAGCGGAGCAAGCATTGCTGTTGTTGCAATAATTGGAGATATGGAAAAACTTGGTGTTCTTTTACTAATCCTATTTTTCATTGAATTTTATTTAAAATCAAGATCAAAATTTCAAGCAGAAAGTTTTGGAATTCCAAAAGGAAAATATTTGACATCTCCAAAAAAGAAAGGAAGTTTAACACATTATTTTATGTTTGGGAAAGCTACTGAAAAAAGAGTTGTGCTAAGAATACTTGCTGTTCAATTTGTAATTTGTTTATTTGTTTTACTTATTGCTTATTTGAATACATTAATGATTATAGGATAAATTTGGTGAATGAAATGAAAATTTGTTTGGTTGCAAGCGCTGGTGGACACCTAAAAGAAATATTACAACTGCAAAAATGGTACGGTGATAAAGAGCATTATTTTGTTACATTTGATCGAACCGATGGAAAGAGCCTTTCTAAAAAAGAAAAGACTCACTTTGTTGCGTGCCCTGCAAGAAATCCTCTTAAATTTGCATTAAATTTTGTTCAAAGTATGAAAATATTAATAAAAGAGAAGCCTGATGTAGTGATTTCTACCGGAGCTGATTGCGCTCTTGCCACGTGTTACCTTGCAAAACTATTTGGAAAAAAAGTTATTTATATTGAAAGTTTTTGTCGCCCCACAAGACCAAGCATTACTGGAAAGTTGGTTTATATAATTGCAGATTTATTTATTTATCAATGGGAAGAAGTTGGAAAGTATTACCCAAAAGGAAAATTTGGAGGAAGCATTTTTTAGGTGATAAAAATGGTTATTTTTGTAAGTGTTGGAACTCATAAG
>JABHJM010000040.1 GCA_018691995.1 Candidatus Iainarchaeum sp. | reverse complement strand
TTAAAAGAATTAAAAAAACTCTGCCACGAAGAAGGCATTGAATTTTCTGATTTTATAAAAAGATTTAACTGCCCAAAAAGGGCAGTAAATCAAATAGGTGATTATATTGGTGAATCAGACGATTAAAAGAGTTTGCCCAAAAACCAAATTTTCTCTGGAGGAGGTCATTGCTGAAAATCCAGAATATCTTCTTGAACAGATGCGAGCAGAGCTTCCAAAAAAGCCACTTCGTTCAGGTGCTGATATGCGAATTAATGCTCTAAAAACTTTATGTGATTTATTAGAAAAAAACTTTAAAAAACTTGATTCGATTGAGTCACAATTATTTGAAATTAAATCTCTGGTATACCCCTCAACCAAATATAGTAAAAAGAAAGAGGTGTTTTGATTGCCAGAACTTAATCTTGCTAAACGGAGGGCGATAGAAATGAGTATGACAAAAAGTGGATGGTTTTGTGAAACATGTAGTGTTGATTTGGATTATGACGAAATCATGGTACATAGAACAAAATTAAGATGTAATCATTGTGGGGGGCTAATAATTGACTTCAGCAGAACAAAAAAATAATCTAAAACACATCAGTAAAGAAGCCTTGATCAAACAGATTGAAACAGCGCAAAATACTTTGAATAAATTATTTTCAAATATGTTAACTGTTTTGGATGAAACACCTTTATCCTGGGCTGATCAAAAAGCAGAGCTGGCATATAATATGCTAAAGAAAAAAGAATATTTTACAAGCATGGATTGTGTAACAATTGGCGTGAGTGAAAGATACAAGAAACAAAGAGTTTTTGATAAACTTTGTGAAAGACACGCTGAAGTTAGAATAAGACAAACAAAAGACCCAAAAACAAATAGGGAAAGAAAGATAGCATATATTCCAAAAGAATCAAAGCCAATGGAGTTTGATTTAGAAGAAATTGAAAACCTTCCGAAAACTGTTCAAGACCTTGAAGGTGGAGACTATGTAAGAATAAGAGAAGCATTCAAAGAAACTGATAAAACAACACTAAAAATGTTAGCCAAAAAACTTAATATTTCTGAAGAAAATGCACAAAAAATAATTTCTGAATTAATAAGGGATAAGAAAATTTGGAAAAGTCCTGAAGAAACTTTTAAATGGGTGGGAGAATGAAACAAACTATGTTAACAAGTTGGCGACAACAAAAGAAGAATAAAACAATAGAAAGAAAGAGGAGAGAGAGTAGCACACTACTATACTTACTTACTCTTACTATTACTAATTACTACTATACTACTACTACACGTAGCAAACTCCCCACCCAACTTAGTTACTATTTGACATGTTTAACTTGTGGGGTGAGTTCAAATGGAATGTGAATATATAAAATCAAATGGCAAAAAATGCATCGCACAAACAATTAAAGGCGACAAATTTTGCTTTGCTCATTCAAGTAAACCAATAATTATTGAAAAAAGAAATAACGCAAAAAGTCTAGGTGGAAAAAATGGGAGAAAACAAATGTTAACCCCCTCAAAAACAATAATTAGTTTAAAGAATCCAAATGATACTCTTACTCTCCTTGAACAAACAATTAATGACGTCAGGCAAAATAAATTAGCTGTGAATCAAGCGAATTGTATTGGTTATCTTTGTAATATTATGAGTAAGATATTTGAACAACAACAAGTGGAGACCCGTCTGGCTGTACTTGAAAGAGTAGTCCTTCTTGAAAGAAAAAAGGTGAATCGATGAATAAAAAATTAATCGACAAAATATATTCTGGATTAACTACTAAAGAAAAATTTGATATATGCAAAGAATTAATTGAGTCAGATGTGGCCCCTGAACAAGCAGGCCCCGAAATAGATAAAGTAAAGTCAACTTTAAATTCAATAGAATACTCAAATTTTCAAAACTATGCGTATACATATCTTTGGACTAAATTTAAAGAAAAAAATAATAATTTAATAATCCAACATCTTTGGAAAAATTATTTCAAAATACTTGCAAATCAACAAGCGCGTGCAATTCTGTTACTTAATTTTTATTATGAAATATCATTTTTAAACAAATCTAAAAAAATTATAAAACTATTTAATGATTGGTTTAAGTATTATAACAAACCAGAAAATTACTTAAAAAAGATAAATTTAGAAAAAAAACTTTTGAAAGAAGTTAATCTTGAATCTCAAAAAAAATATGATTTTAGTATAGACGACTTATTTGAAATAGAAATTGAATCTAGAAATGAAATAAAATCAATTCTCGCCGTAAAAGGATTATGGAAAGAAAAGTTCAATTCTCAAGATGCCTTGGATTTTGTTAATAGTGCAATTACTAAAATATGTGAGGAGGTGATTAAATGAAAAAATGGTATCCTAGCTCTCTAACTAATGAAGAATTTGGTGAGCTCGTTGCAAGACTTGAAATATTAAATCTTGGACAAGTTAGTGTTAGAGACAATCGTAAAATAGATGTTTTGTTAAGCAAGTTATTTACGCTTAGTGGAAAAGAAAAATATTTTGAAAAGAAAGAAGGTCTTAGTTAGTTCTACTTTTTTGTTGAATAATAATAAATTAATGATATAATTAACATTAAAATAAATCCAATAACTGCCCCATATACTGCTCCGGCTTCAGCTAAAAGATAACTTCCAAAATCTCTAAAAGTAACAAAATACCCAAACAGACTTCCAATAACAGTAGCGACGACAATTAAAACAAATAAAATCTTTTTCTTAAAATATTTTTTAGAATATTCTTTGTTAGACTTCGCTTTTCCCTGTTTTTCTTTTAGTTTATTTATAATAATACTATTACTCATACAAATATTAATGAAAAAAGGCGTATAAATGTTTTGTTTTAAATTCCAAGTTTGTCTATACGTCTATTAATTGAATCTGGTGTCCGACCCATTATTTTAGCTATTTTTCCAATACGAAATTTATTAACTGTCCACAAATCAGTTAGGTGTTCGTCTTCTTCAGAAGTCCACGGCTTGTGCTCCCTTGCTCCTCGGGTCCCCCTATAGAAATCAGAGTAATCTGCCTTCCTATATTCAGCAACAACTTCCTTTTCTTTTTCCTCAAGTTCTTTTTTCTTGATACTAATAATTTTTATTTCTTTCTTTATCTGAGGAGCGTTTTGCTTGTTTAGTTGGTTTTCAAGTTTCAACCTTTCTTTTTCAAGTTTATCCAATTTGCCTCCAAGATTTAATACTGTTTTGTTAAACTCATTTATTTTCTTTTCCATTTCAAGATTTAACTTATTTTTATTCACATAAAAGTATCCCACAAACGCAGCAAAACAAATTATTACAATTATAAGTAGTGCATATAATAACAAGTCTGGGTTATTTTCAATTGTTCTTTCAATAATTGTGGTTTCTGTATTGTTGTTAATAATTGTTTGAACAGGAGGAGTTGAATTAGTGTCTATTTTATTACCATTTAAGTCTTGAATTACAGGGGCATTAGACTGTGGAGGTTCTGGTTCTTGAATAATTGGGACAGGGCCCGGAATTGGATTTGAAATACTTTTTGTAAAATCAATATTACTAATATCAATAGTAGAATTATCATTTCCCAAACCAATAAAACCACAAGAAAACTCTGAATCAAAAACATCAATTAACAACTCATCTTCAAAATACCCTTTTATTGAATCCCCTTCAGTAACAAGAGTAATATTGTATGTTTGTCCAATACTTGCATTGAGTTGAACAGTAGACAAGTATTCAAACTGACTATTCACATATTTTCCAAGACTAAATTTATCTTTTTCTACAAATAAATAATAATTATTTTTCATGAATTCATCTTGAGTTCTAAAATAAAGTATGCTTGAATTAAATGAACCGCTTGGATTCTTATAATCAAAACTAAAACTAAAATCACACAAGTTTGTGTTGCCTAAATATTTTATTTTGGAAGCATTATTACTTTTTGTTTTTTGGGATAATGTTAATTCATTTGAAACTTCCCAGTCCCCAGTTATTGGTTCCCAACCATAAACAAGTGGAGTTGAATCAAATGGCCAATATTCAGCAAGCTTTGAATTACTAAATTTTGTTTTTGAACTAATGTTTGAATATAATTCAATTACTTCAGAATCAGACAAGGCTCTATCAAAAATCATTAATTCATCTATTACTCCATTAAAAGAACGACCAATTTTAACATTTTTTGTCTCAATTAAATCAAACCAATCAAACCTATTTTCATATGTTTTTTCAAGAACCCCGTTAACATAAACTTTAGCAGTCCCATTACCTTGACTAAAAACAAGATTATGCCATTCTCCATTATTCCATTCAGTTGTAACAGTGTTTATGTCCCAGTTTCCCCAACTAAAAAGACCATATGTTCCATTTGGATAATTTTCAAGACTTATTCTATTTTTATCACCATTCCCATAATCAAATACTTGATTATCCCAACCTTTTCCAGAATAACCAAAAATATTTTCACTTGGTTCTATCCAAACTGACAAAGCCCCCTCAGAAAATAACAATTCCTTATTTTGATAAGATAACTCTCCATCTGTTGCCAAATAACCTGTTGAAAATATTCCTTTTGTTTCTTGTTCTGCTGATTGGTTAATTGTAACTGCTGACACTTGAAAAGCAAGTAAAAATATTAAAAATAATACAAAAAATTGTAACTTCATAGTAATTTAATAAAAATATGATTGTATAAAGCTTTTGCTTTAACTAAATCAAGTGATTTTATTTGTACATTAGCTTAAATCTCAAAGATAAATAGAATTAAATAGAATGCAACAGTTATAGTTAATATGAAAGTTGATGAAAATAAACTCATTTGGAACCAAGCTCTTTTTGGATTGTTTCTTGTAGTTTTATTTTTTGCATTATCTGTTTTTGCTTATGCGTTAGTAAATGATTTGCTTGGTTTGGCCTTTGGTTTTTTAATGGTGGTTAGTTTTGGCCTAATTATAAATTGCTGGGCACAACTTAG
>JABHJM010000054.1 GCA_018691995.1 Candidatus Iainarchaeum sp. | reverse complement strand
CTTACCTTATATCCACATGCTTGCAGTTAATTAGTATGACTAATGAAAAAATAAAACAAAACAAAACAAAACTTAAAAAAACTCGTAATAAAAAAGAAGAAGCTGCAGAAAGAGCTTGGAAAAAAGGTTTCCAAACAACAATGGAAAGAGACATCTTAGACGCAGGAAAAAAATAAAATTTTGGCTTTCGCTTTGTATAATCCTTTTGTAACAATTTTTGCAAAAAAATAATCAAATCAAGTACCTTATTACTCCAACAATAAGCTTATATTTTTTTGCCAAGTCAAATTATAGTCTGGTGAAATAAATTTTGAACATATACAAGGGTCCAAAGCCTCGTGAGTGGCAACTTGAAGCAATTTCTGCTTGGGAAAAACATCCAAAAGGGATAATTCAAGCTGTTCCTGGGAGTGGAAAAACTATTTTAGCAGTTAATGCTATTGCAAAAAAATTAGAAGAAAATCCCGACCTTAAAATATTAATTGTTTGCCCTCGCCTAACATTAATTCAACAATGGATTGGTGCAATCAGAGATTTTTCAAAAATAAAGAAAAAAGATATTTATGAAATTTCAAGTAATAATGAAACACAAGCTTACGCTAAAGTTCAAGAAAAATTAGAAAATCACAAGATTTTTCTTTCAACTTTTCATCAAATAAAACAATTTTTCAAAGAATTTGAATGGAAAGAACATGAGTGGTTCTTAATCGTTGATGAAATGCATAATACAACAGAAAATTATAAATTTCCTGACAACCATATTCCTTACAAACTAGGACTATCTGCAACTCCAAAAAAGAAAGGAAAAGGAGCTGATTTTAATCTAGGTGGAATAATTTACACCTATTCTTTTGCACAAGCCTTGCAAGATAAGATAATTCTTGATCCAGTAATAAAAATTGTTTTTTATTCGGTTAATGAGAGTTTATTTAACAAAATAGAAAATGATAATGAAAATACAATTGATTTGGCTGAATCTGCATTTAGTGATTTTCTTCCAGAACAAAGTGAAAATAATGATCAAGAACATGCTGTTTTTACTTCAAAAAATACTGATTTTATTGGAATACAAAAAATATTAAAAAATAAATTTCATATTGGAAAAGAAAATAGTTCTCAAACACTTGTATTTGTCAATCGAATAAAAAAAGCTGATCTACTCGACCAAATGTTAAAAGAAAGCTTTAAGAAAAATGTTTCTCACGCATACCATTCAAAATCAGACAAGTATCATCAAAAAGATAATTTTAATAAAATAAAAAGTGATTTTGCTGCTCGAAAATTTAATGTTCTTATTTCGGTTGGTACCCTTGGAGAAGGAATAGATTTCCCATATGCTTCCCATGGAATAATTGCATCTCCAATTTATAACTCGGGAGCATTTGTCCAAAAGGTTGGAAGACTCTTGCGTGCTTACGAGGGTCACAAAAAGGCAGAAATTTACTATTATGTTCCTTCTGAACTTGTTACAAGACTTATAACTGATGAAAAAATTGAACCTAATTATTTCAAATCAATTGTAAAAATAGCTGATGAAAATAAAGATCTTTATTTTGTTGATAGACAAAGTATGAAAGAAGAAAAAGGAAATATGGAAGAGTTACTTATACAAGGAAGTGCTTATGAGCGAAATGAATATATAAAATCAATAAAAATGCCTCCTGATCTTGATAGTATTATGCGTTTTTTTAGAAGAGTGCACCCTGATAAAATAAAAAGATGGAGAAGAATTTATACAAAAGAAGTAAATGCTGCAGATAGTGAAGACGAATTAACTTTTCCTTTACTACGGGCTGAATTATCAAAACATTTTCGAGTAACTCAATATTTTGCAAAAAATATGATTCTTAATTTAGAAAATTTAAATGGAATTCAAAAAAAGTTTTCAAAAAAACAATTTGGGGATTTTAATACAGTTAAAGATTTTGTAAAAAAGAGTTTGAAACAAAGAATTATTGTAAAAATAAAGTACGGACATGCACTACAACAAATAAGTTCAAAAAAATCCCCTTTTTCTCACTTAGAAGGGGAAATGCTTGTTAATATGATTGCAGCAGAGTTAAGCGATTTTTGTTTACGTCAAAAAGATATTAAAAAAACAATTACTGGTTTAAAGAAATCAAGCGAATCACTTGAAAAAATAGCAAAAAAGAATGCAGATAAAGAAGAAATAATAAAAGAAAGGACAAAATTAATGAGCACTATTGCAAAATATTATTTTTCTTTGCAAAGTAGTTTCCTTGATGAACTTGATGTATCTTTACTTGCAAAAACTCCAAAAAATAGTGAAGATAAAGTTACTCTGACACTTGGAAAAGATATTTTCCTAAGCAAACACGTTGAAAAAATTTATGCTTATCCTGAAGACTTTGGTCTTAGTCGATGGCAAGAAGTAAAAGAAGAAAAAAAGAAAGTGATTCCTCCAACTCCAATAGAACTATTTGTAAAAGAATTACTCAGCAATACCACAAATTATAGCGATTATGCAAAAATAACATCAAATTGGTCAAAAATTAAAAAAGAACTTTTTAAAAAATTAAAAATTAAACCTATTACTAATGAAATTATTTTGGAAGAACTTGAAAATCAGAAGAAATCAAATGAATTTTCATTTGAAAGAATT
>JABHJM010000001.1 GCA_018691995.1 Candidatus Iainarchaeum sp. | reverse complement strand
CAATTAGTGGAGCTAGATTAATTATTACAGATAGTTCCGGTAATAAAGTATTAAATAAATCAGGTTCAAATCAAACCTTAACTCTTGGACCGGGAATATATTCAATAAGAGCTACTTCAATGAATCATAAAGACTTTGATGAGAGCCTTGAAATACCTCAAGTTGATGATGGGGGCCAAAGAAAAGATTCATACGTTGCTCTAATGCAAAAAAGTTTAGAAGGAAAGGTAATCATTGATCTTGCCCAAACAAAAATTTATGAAAAACAAACTATTACTGGAGAACTAAGAATAGAAAACACTGGCGATGATGATATGATTGATGAAGAGATACTAGTTGATACTGGAACTAGCTCTGACCTAAAAGGAGATATTAATTTTTCACCAAGCCTATTTACTGTTTCTGCTGGAGGATCAACACTCATTAGTTTTTCAATGACCCTAAATAAAGATATTACAAAAACTGGAGAAAATGAAGCAATAAAATTTAGAATCGCAGGAACACAAATCAAAGACGATACACAAATTACTTTAGTGCCAGCAGTTAGTGAAAAATTAATTGTTATCGCAGGAGATGTAAAAAATGATAATATTAACAAGGATAATTTAGTTTCTGGAGATCAAGAAGATATTGATATTAGAATAGAAAATAAAGATAAAACACTCCCGCTTGAAAATGTTACACTACGGGTTGAAGCAGAAAACGGATTTGAAGATAAATTATCTTGGTTTGAATTTGCTGATGCAGGTGCACAACCGCACGAAACAACAATTGGAAGCATTTCTCCAAATCGAGGAAAAGAAACAGCAATTTTACAAGTAACTCCTTCAATTGATGCTGAAGTTGGAGATGGATTTGAAGGGACAATAATAATTGAATCACTTAGTATTGAAGAAAGACAAATTCCAATTAATATTGTACTAACAATTAAAAGTCAAAAAAGTGCAGAACTTTCATTTCAAGAAAAAGACTTTACAACAACTTGTTATTCTAACCAAGCCCCTTGTAAAGCAATCAATACAATAGACACTATTACATTAAAAAATACTGGAGACGTTGCAATTGAAAATATTCAACTTGGGCTTGAATCTGAAACATCTGATGCTGATTGTGAGTTTTGGATGGAATTCACTTCAGATAAAATAAGCAGTCTTGACGTTTCAGAAGAAAAAGCACTTTCATTTAAAATAAATGTTCCTGATGGAACCACAACACAGTACACTGGATGTTATCTAAAAGCAGCATATGTTGACCCATTAACAAGCGCAACAAATGTTGATGTAAGCGAACCAGTCAAGATAACAATTACTGTTAAAGAATCTCCTTAAATAAAAAGCTTTATATTTTACAATAGTCTAATTATGACATGCCAAATAAAAGTAGTTTAGAAGCATTAGACATACCTGCTCTTGAAAAAAGAACAAAGAGTGCAACTAATACTGTTAGAAAGAATCAAGAGAATATTGAAAGAGAATTAAATAAAGTACAAGGGATAAAATTACCTCATAACGTACTAAAAAGATATGAGAAGGAATTTGGGCACAGAAAAGTTAATTTTGCTTTCAAAACAATGTTATTTGCTTTTGCGTTCGTATTTTTTGTATTGCTTTTTTTCCAACCAAGCATTTCAATAGCACAAGATGGAAAAGAAATAGTAGTAAGAAATAATTCAGGAAGAACAGTTGAAAATGTAAATGTTCAGGTCATAGACAATGTTTCAAATATTTTTGATAGTGAAGGGCAAGTGTTTTTTGCAAAAGAACTCAAAGGATATGAAGAAGTAAGACTTCCAGCAACGGTTGAAAATATTTATCTAGCTCGCGCAACAAGACAAATGCCTTCAATTAGTTTCATCATCATTCCAAAAAGTAACCCATTCGAAAAGAATAATAATGAGAATGATTCTGATATTAGCAATCCATTAAAGAAAAAACTTGAGGAAGATAAAAATGCAAACTGATAAAGACAAAAGTATTATTCAAATAATGCAAAAAATGGTTAGAGACAATGAACCTGAAGAAAAAATTGTTCAAACACTTCGTTCGCTTGGAGTATCTGATAAACAAGCAAAAAGATTGTTACTAATTGCACAAGCAGATACCTTTACTCTGCTTGGATCTGAAATAAACAAAATAGTTAAAGAAACAGTATCTGCGGAAAAAGAAAAAATGCAAGCAGACTCTCAAAGATTTATTAATAAATTACTTAAAAACGAAAAAGTCTTAGTTAAGGAGGACATAACAAAAGAATTTTTAAAACATAAATTAGCACTTTCAACACAACAAGAAAAATTCCAAGGATCTGTTAATGAATCAGTATCAAAAGTTGCTAAACTAAATGAAGATGTTTATAATTCCTCAATGGAAAATAAAAAAATGATTGATCAAATGAAAAAAGATCTTGAAGAAACAAAACTAAAAGGTTTTCGTGCAAGACAATCCGCTATTCGCGGAGTAATGCTTATTTTTGGAATAGCTTTATTTATTATTTCAGCAATTACTCTAATTATGACAATTTTGACAGACTTTAATGTTGACTATGTCACAACAGGAATAGCTCTTGCATTTGTTGGAATAGTAGTAGTTTATTTCTCAACAAACCTTTAGAAAAAGTTAAATACGACAACTAAGTACTCATACTATGGATCAAAATATTACTGGGGGAATTTTAGCAATTGTACTTGCAATCCTTGTTTTGATAAGTGGATTGTTAATTAGCCTTACTGGAATAACAATCGATTATTTTCTTACAATAAATTTACTCCCTGTAATGAACACTTTTTTATCCCCTTATTTTATTGGATTTTTAATAACAGCTTCTCTAACACTTTGCATTGTAATGATTATTACAACAAAACTTGATCAACAAAAAGCCCTTGTTTTTTCACTTGTGGGATATTTAATCGGAATTGGAATAGTATTAGCCTTTTTTATTCAATTAGAATTTATTGTTACTTTGCTTTTTGGCGGAGTTGGAATTGCTTTATCAATAAAAGGATATGAAAAACAAAAAATTGGATTTTCACGTGATTTTAAAGCTGGAGCTTCAATTTCGAGCAAGGTAGTTATATTTGTTGGAATCGGATTGTTCCTAACAACCTTACTAATAACTCTTCCAAATGCAAACGAATATGAACAAAATTTTTCAAAGGACATAATAGATAGTTTTATTTCAAATGATACTTTAAATATAAATTCACAATTAATAAGTGCTATTGGAAACTTACAAAAAGAAACAATTGTTTCTATTCAAGCAACAGAAGAGTACAAAAAATTACAAACAAATAATGATCCTGATTTTTTTGATTTTGAAATGAAACTTGAAGAACTCAAAATATTATATGCTTCTGATGAATACAGCAAAGCTATTGCAAGCGAAACAGAAAAAATTACTTCGTCTCAAATAGGAAACCAAAACCTACCATTAGAATTGCCCTTTGTTAAAGATTTAGCAAAGTTTGCTTGGCTAATTTATGCAATACTCGCATTAGTAAGCGTGTTATTTATTGGAGAAATTATTATAAAAAATCTAAGTGCACTAATTTTTGCAATTATTGGCAAAATTAGCCCCCCAAGTGAAGACCTAACAAAATAGTAATTATTAAAAGGAAAAAGAGAGGGAAGTATATAATGAGTGATAAAGTTATCCTTGATGGAAAAAGTTTTAAGGCTCTTTCAGCACAGAGCAGAGTTAGCATTCTAAAAAAACTAAATGAAAGACGAATGACTCTAAGTGAATTAAGTAAACGAATTGGTTTGAAAGGATCTACAATAAAAGAACACTGTAACATTTTGCTTAATGCTGAATTAATAACTAAGATTGACGAAGGTAGAAAGTGGAAATACTACGAACTTACTGGAAAAGGAAAACAAATTGTCGCACCAAGCTTTATCGAAGAAGCAAGAGTGCTAGTAACTCTTTGCATTGGAGCAATTATTATTGGCGGGTTCTTTTTATTTGCATTACAAGGAACAATGTTAAGTGGAAGTTCCCAAGCATATTCTTATGAAAGTGATTCAAAAATTTTGGGAGATGCTCAAGTTTTTCCAATAACTAATGCTCCTTTAACTGATGCTGGAACAGATTTAGAAAATTCAAAAACAACCACATCAAATGAACTTGATACTGGGGCAAAAGAAACTATCATAAAATATAGTGAAGAGTCAAAACCAAATCCTTTGGTTCCATTTGCATTAATCGGAATGCTTGTTGTTGGAATAATAGTTGGATGGGTTGCAAGAAAAAAGATTTAAGTTCTTTTTGCAGTAAAATCACTTTCTTTTTCACTAAAGTCAACAACAACTCCTTTTAGGAATCGTTGAATTTTTTTATCCCCGATTAGACTAAGTTCTTTGTTTAAAATAATTTCATCTTCTTCTT
>JABHJM010000002.1 GCA_018691995.1 Candidatus Iainarchaeum sp. | reverse complement strand
CTGAACTTGAAAAAGAAATTTCAAAATGCCCTGTGTGTGATTCAAAACTTGAAAAAGAAAAGAAAGAAAAAATTGCTAAAGAAAAGAGAGAAAAAGTTAGCGCTTTTGAAAAAGAACAAGTTGAAATTAAAAATAAACTCGAAAAAGCCACTGCAAAATATGATTTGTTAAAAGAAAGTAATTCAAAAGTATTGAAACTTAATGCAGAAATAGCTAATGAAAATGAAATAAAAGAAATTATTCAAAAAATAAACAGTAAAATTTCACAATTAAATCAAGAACTTGATGAAAGACAATTTGAAAGCCAATTACAAAAAAAGAAACTTTTAGATGAAAAATTAAAAGAAACTCTTGGTAAAAAAGAGGCTGGAAAGGACAAATTGCGTTCACTTCGAGCCCAAAACATATTTGCCGAGTACTCAGGGGCAAGCAAGGCTCATGAAGAAATGCTTAACAAAAAATCAGCGAAAGAGGGACAAATAAATGAGATAAATGGTAAAATAGCTCAAATTTTGTTGTCTGAGGAGAGCATTTCAATAGAAAATGTTGAGCTTGGAAAAGAAAACGAAAGCTTTACTACCAAAACCAAAGAAATGGAACCAATTATTGCACAACTAATTGATGATGTTTCAAAAGGAGAAAAAGTTCTTGCCCAAGCAAAAAAAGAGAGCTCAAAATTACTTGACGATAAGGAAAAAAAAGATAAAGAAATTGAAAAATTAGATAAAGAGATTTATGCATTTAGTACAAGTGCAAGAAAGGTTGAAGATCGAATAAATGAATTTAATATTGAAAATAGTAAAATTGAAGTTAGACAGACTGATCTTGAAGAAGAAAGTAAAGATTTTGGCGAAGTTGAACAAATAAAAGAAAAAAGTACTGAGGAAATGAAAGAAAGACTTGGCGAAGTTGAAAAAAGACTTGGCGAAATTGGGGCAGTTAATATGAAAGCTGTCGATAATTTTAATGAACTCAAAAAAGAAGTTGATGAAATTAGCGAAAAATCAGAAAAGTTAGCTGATGAAAGATTAATTGTACTTGATATGATTGATAAAATTGATGTAAAAAGAACAAGCGTCTTTATGGATTGTTTTAATGACATTAATAAAAATTTCCAAGATATGTTTAGTAAATTCTTCAATGGAGAAGGAGATTTGAGTCTAACTAATCCAGAAAACCCACTTGAAAGTGGGCTTTTAGTTGATGCTCAACCAAAGGGTGGAAAATTACAAAATATGGATTCAATGAGTGGTGGAGAAAAAACACTAACAGCACTTGCATTCATGTTTGCAATACAACTTTATTCACCAGCACCATTTTATGCATTTGATGAAGCTGATGCTGCACTTGATAAAGAAAATTCAATGAAAATGGGAAATTTAATTGAAAGGATTGCCCAGCAAAGCCAATTCATTTCAGTAACACACAATGATACAATAACAAAGAAAGCTTCTCAAATAATTGGTGTTGCAGTAAACAAAGATAATAGTAGTGTTATTGGTTTGAAATTAAAAAATCAGAATTAATTAAAATTATTTATTAGTTCCTTTTACTTTTTCTTCGCCTGTTCCAGTTCCTTTAACATCAAATTCAGATTGTTTTTTTGATTTTGAAAACTTTTCTCTTCTTGGAGATCTTTTTCTCTTCTTTTTACTTTGTTTAGCCATTGCTTTTCTAAACTCGCTTTCTTTTGGAATAACGATTTTCTTTGAATGTTTTAAGTCATCTTTTAATTGTTTAATATCTCTCTTTATTTCAGTAGTTTCTTTTGTGAAATGCTTTACATTCCTATCATAATCTTCAGGAATAATAAGTCCTGATTTATAATGTCTTTTCAAATCATGTAATCCCATTTGTAATGCATTTAATTTTGCTTTTGACTCATCCAAGTTAAGTGCAATCTTTGAACGTTTTGCTCGCTTATCCATTACAAAGTGTAATTCATCTTCGTACTTCTTTTTCATGAAAAAGTATTCTGCATCAGAAACTTTTCTTTGTGAAAGCGCTTTGTCAAGTCGATTTAATACCAAGTGTAACTTTTCAGCTCTTGATATTCCTTTAATTCCTTTAGAATAATTTGAATAGAATCCAACAAGGATTAATGCTGCCAATAAGAATACAAGTATCCCTGATAAAATAACCAGGTAGGGTGAAATAAATTCTCTTTTAACATATTTTATTTCAACATTTGGAGAGTTATCCAAATAATCATCCATTTCTGCAAATTCTAAATAAGAATCTATTTGTTCTTTTGCTTCATCTATTTTAACTGCCAAGGTTACCCAATCAAAACTTGTGTTTAGGTTTGCTTTTTTCCCAGCTTCTCTACTAATTGATCCTTCAAATTCAGCATTTTCTAAAAAGAATTTTGAATGATCTAAAAATAAATTTGCCCACAACGAATCTAAATCAGTATTATCTCCAATTTTTGATTCAACAACTCCAAATAATTCTTCATCACTAATTTGTTCTTTGTCTTGCTCTGCTACAATAAATCCTTCTGCAAAATAAGTATCAAAAAGGGCAGCAAAATAAAAATTATTATCAAATGAAATCTTTGCTGCGCCAAGTCTTCTATTTGATTCGCTAAGTGCTTCATCAGAAACACTTGACGAATTAATTATTTCTTCAACTTCAATTAATCGTTCACTAATTTCTAAAATAAATTTATCAGAATAGTAAACAATCTTTTTTGATTTACTTTTTTCTGCTTCTTCAAAAAAATCTTTTGTAGCTTCAAACCACCCACTAGCAGAAACATAATCATAAACTCTATTAAATAAATCTTCTTCACTTAACTCTGTATTTGTATCAGCTTCAAGAGTGTTTAGAGCATTTTCTGCATATGCAATTCTTTGTTGTGCTCCAATTAACCATTCAACTTCAACAAGAGGAATGTAAAACATATCTTTTTTCAGGATTTTAATTTCTCTTCTTAAATTTTTTATTTTCAAATCCAAAACTTTTGATTCATTATTCAAAAGCGAGGGGGTTTTTGCAATTTCTTCAACTGTTCCTGCTAAAACGCGTGCATTGAATGAATAATTTGCTGCCGAGTAAAGATAATTTTGATCAAGGAACACTTTTGCCATTTCAACATTTCTTTCAGCAAGCCCTATGTGTGGGTAATATTTACTCCTTTCTTCATCATCAAGATCACTTACTTCAAGCTCTTTTTTTGCTTCATCAATAACTGCATTTGCTCTTTTCAAATAATTTTTTGACATTTCTTCCATTGGTCCAAGACTTGATTTATACTTTATTGCCGGTGGGATAAAACCAATACTTGTAGTTGTTGTGTCTACAACAATTTCTTCAATATCTGAATAAGCATAATTTATAACATCATCAATTGTTGTAACTTCAACAATTTTCATTCCCCATTTTTCTGGACCATATTCTAAAAGATTAACTGACCTAACTCCCCCATCACGAATAACTTGATTTGCTTCTCCTCTTGGAATCATAAATAATTTTATTCCAATATCGCTTGCTGCTTTTGCTTTTGGATACACTCCCCCAACCATTCCAACAGAACTATCTGAATTAATTGTTCCTGTTATTGCAACATCTTTTGGCAAGGTCCTTTCTGAGAGTATGGAGTACATTAGAAGTGTCATTGCTGCTCCTGCACTTGGCCCGTCAACTTCGCTCGCATTTGCTTTAATGTCAAAAATATAATTGTAGCTATCCCCATTTATGCCTGATTTTGTTTGAGCAATTTGTAGTGCTATATTTCCTGTACTTTGAGTATCTTTTCCAACTAAAGAGTTTGAAGTAATAAATGCTACTTCGCCTGAGCCTGGAATTGAATAAAGAAAAAGATCTGCTGCCATTCCTTTTTCATCTTCTGTAACAGCAAAAATTTTCGTGTCCCCATTAGCAGAAATTGCTAATGTGCTTGTAGAAAGAATTACTAAAATTACAAAAACTAAAAGTAACTTGAACCTCATTTTAATCAATTATATAAGCGAAAAAGTTATTTATAATACTTCTCACACAACTAGAAAATACTAATCTTCCCATCTAAGTTTTGGATAATCCTCTACAACTTCTTCCCAAGTATTTACAAAGTCCCAACTCGAAAGAGGAGCATTTGTATCATAATAGAACCATTCAACATTGTCCTTTCCAGTACAATCTCCACTATTCCCATCAGCCACACAAGGTATTGAACCACTATCATAATAGAAATTATTATTTAAATTTTCATTTTGAACAGTACTAGTTCCAATTAAACCACCAACATCCCAAGACAGATTATAAACGTCTCCTGTGGCAAAAGAATTTGTTATATAGTGAGTTTCCATATCCAAATATCCTACCAAATAACCAACAAGCCCACCTGCCTCTTCATTTTCTTGGCCATAGTTACAACTTATATCTCCTGTTGCATATGAATTGTAAATATTATTATCAATTCCACTAAAATTTTCTATATGGACAGCTCCAATTAAACCACCACGTCCCTTAAAACCCCAGGCACAAGGAGCCCAAATATTTCCAGTGGCATAAGAATCAACAATAGTAACTGACTCTCCCCTACCAATTAAACCCCCAACTGATGAAGCTGTTGATGAAGTAACATTTCCTTTAGCAAAAGATTGATTTAACTCACCACCCATCCCAAAAAAACCAACATTCCATCCAATTAAACCACCAACAAAATCATCCCCAGTAATATTTCCAAGCGAATATACTTTTAATAAATTTGAACCTTCACTATGTCCAATTGCACCACCCACTCTATCCATTCCATTAACATCCACATTTAATCGAACCACATTTAGATCAACATAATCCACATCACCAACAAATCCTCCAACATAATTTTCTCCAACAAGAACGCCAGAAGCACTTAAATTAGAAAGAGTGCTATCAGTTACTAGCTTACCATAAAAAACCCCTGTATAATCTTTTCCAGTAATATTAACATCCACCAAATTTAAATCATACAAAACCAAATCAGTAAGTGGAACTGCATATCCAAATAATCCAACATAATCTTCAGTTGGACGATTGATAAATAAATTACTTATTGATTTGTTATTTCCATTAAGTACACCAGTAAACTCATCTGAATCAGATCCAACTGGATCAAAGCCAGCTCCTATGTTCCATAATTCTCCTCCAGAACGTGTTTGAGAATAACAATTAATATCATTCAATACAACATAATTACTATCCAAACGATAACTCATCGCATTAACATCAAGACAATTTGTCAAATAATAAGGTCCACTACTATCAATACTTTCAGCTACACCTGTTCCCTCATTACCATGTTCATCAGTACAATTAACATCCCAACTAGTCACTTGTGGAGACATATAACTTTTTACAAAAGAATCAAACGGACTTGACGAATCAGTCTGATCAACTACCCCATTCAAAATCAAATCACAACCAGAAACATCAGAATTATCATCAACAACATAAGAAAAAGTAAAAACAGAATCAGAACCAACCGCACTACTCAACAAAATAACCGGCACATCAAGCTCAGTCGGATCAACATAATCATTTGAATCACCAACATTATCAACACAATCAATTTCCAAATCAAGCGTTTCATTTTTTGAAATCCCATTCACCGTCGTATAATAAATCGTCACAGGACAAACCTTTCTAGCGTCTCCAGAATCACAAGAACAATAATCTCCCAAATTATTCAAAACAAAATTCTTCGCAGTATCAAAAAAAAGTGAATTATTATAATTACTATCAACACCACTAACAGTAATTTTAGTCAAAGTAATTGCATCAGTCGAATTATTTTTTAACGCAAATAACCCATCACCATCACCATCAACAACAGCATCCAAAACACTAATTACGCCAGAACTAACATCCAACCTATTAACAGAACCAGAAATTCCACCAGCAGAAGACAAAAAAGTAGAAGACAAACCAACAACAAGCAAACCAACAACAATCACAATCGCAATAATCACTAAATACTCAATCGTACTTTGCGCACTAGAAAAAGAACTTCTAAACATACTAACAATTAACACTTTAGAAGTATATTAAATTTGTCTTTTTTAAAAAAGTTATTTCTTGTTTTTTATCTTACTTCCAAGTTTATTAATTTCTTCTTGGATTTTTTTGATTTCTTCACGCAAGTGCGATGCTTGTGACTTTGTACTTTGTTTAAGCACTGCTTCTTTTATTTCAAGAATATCAATTTGCATTCCTTTTATTTCTCTTTCAGCTTTACGGTCAACTAAATAATCATATTGTACACGTTGACGATCAATTTCACTTTGTCTATTTTGTGACATTAAAATTATTGGAGCTTGCAATGCTGCAATACAAGATAAAATTAAATTTAGTAAAATAAATGGATAAAAGTCCCACTGGGTAAATAAGAAAAGATAAGTGTTAAGTGTCATCCAAATGAAAAGGAATAACATGAAAAGTCCAATAAAACTCCATGATCCTGCCCACTTTGCTAGCCAATCTGCTGCTTTTTGTCCTTTTGATATTTTTTTTGTGTGTACTATGGATCGTTTATTTTTTCCATTACTATTATTCCCATTACCATTATTTCCATTCATTCTAAAACACCATATAAATTGTAATATTATACATTAATGATATTAAATTAGCTACTATAAAAACTATCCCTGCCACAAAAAGTCTTGAATCATTGTTAAAAAATGAAGATGCGGATTTAATTACTAAAAATAAGAGTATTAAAATTGAAAGAACAAATAGCACCATACTATTAAACATTGATAATTCAGTAACTCCCTTAAATGTCGCAACAAGAATTGCAATAAAAGGAATAATTATTCCAACTCCCCCCATTAAGGAAATCATCATTAAAGAACGTAAACTCTTTTCTTTTGCAACAATCCTCTCTGTATCAAAATCCATAATATTAGAAAATACAATGTACTATATATACCATTCCATAGGTACCAAAATTTAGCAAAAATACCATTTCAAACTTAAACTTTCCAATATAATAAACCAAATAATCCAGAAACAAATATTGCAATTGGCAGAGCAATTGTTGGATAAAAAAGTAAAATAGCTACAACACCAAGGATAGAAAATCTACCAATGCAAAGTGCATGTTCACGTGCAACAAAAAATTCAAGTTTGTTTAACTTTTTTGATTTAGCATATGTAAGAGCTTCAAATGGAACATCAAGTAATGGCCAAGTGAGTGCTCCAAAAATCCAAGCTGATAATGCTTGAAAAATAGTTGTTGCAAAAGCTCTAATTAAAAGAGATGAAGAAAATAGAATTGACCCTGCTTTAATAAGTTTTATTTTATTTATTTTATCTGCACGAAATCCAATAATTAGAACACCAATAACAGTAATTGTGTTCACAATAGTTCCAAACAACCCTAGTTCAAGGTATGCTGAAATAAAAAGAAAAATTAAAAGTGGCCATAACCACACTGTTGCAAAAGTAACAGCTCCATAACCAATGAATGGAAATTTTAAAGGAGTGTCTTTTCTAAGAAAAGATTTCTTTAAAGAAAATGGTTGTTTTGTTTTAATGTCTTTTGTTAAAAGTAATGGAATGAGTCCAATTAAAGTAAGTCCAATAATTGTAATAAATAAAAGATTGAAACCATACATTGTAATAATTAGTGCTCCAATAATTGGGCCTAATATTTTTGTTCCAATTGTTAATGCACGATATACTCCAACTTCTTTCCCAACTTTTTTTGTTTTTGAAAGAATTGAAAATTCATCATGAAAAGGCATCCAAAAAAATGATTCATAAAAACCATACAACACACCAAGTAATGGAATACTAATCATTAAGGAATCAAAAAAATAAAGTGAACCAAAAAATGCAAACATAAATGGAATACTAAAAAGCATTGTGTGGGCGTTACCAATTTTTGAAGTCATTTTTGCTGCAAATGGAGAAAAAACAAACATCGAAGCATAAGTAAAAAATGCAAACAAAACAAGATCAAATAAACTATTTCTTATTGTGTAAATAAAAATTGGAAGAAAAATACTAATCATTGATACTGCAAAGCTTCGAAAACTAATCATAAAATAAAATTCAGTTAACAGTTTGTTAAATGCTAAATAATGAAATACTTTATTTTCATGATGCATATCATTGAAAAGAACTTTTCCCTTATTAAACATTTTGTAAAATAATAATTGGTATGCAACAACTTGACGAGTTGAAACTTTTTATTGGATCAAGCAACCCCTTACTTGGAGAAGAAATTTGTGAACAATTAAATATTGAATCTGGAAAAATGGAAATAAAAAAATTTGCCAGTGGAGAAACATATGTTCGATTTTTGGAAAATATTCGTGCTAAAGATGTTTTTCTAATTCAAACTGCTGTTGAACCAATTAATGACAATTTAATGGAATTACTTATTATGATTGATGCTGCCAAGCGAGCAAGTGCAGGAAGAATTACTGTTGTAATGCCTCACTTTTTTTATGCACGTCAAGATAGAAAGGCAGCTTCAAGAGAACCAATAACTGCAAAACTTACGGCTGATCTTTTAGAAAAAGCTGGTGCAAGCAGAATTATTACACTTGAAGTACATTCTGATCAAATCCCTGGATTTTTTGATATTCCTTTTGACAATCTTGCCCCAAAAAAAGTTTTTGTTAAAAAAGCACAAGAACTTTGTGAGGGGGACTGTGTTGTTGTTGCTCCAGATGCTGGCGCTGCAAAAAAATCAACTAAAATATCAAAAACTCTTGACTCAGGACTTGCAATAATAAACAAAGTAAGAAGCAAACACAACCACGCAGAGGCAATGAACATTATTGGAGACGATGTTAATGGAAAAAATTGTTTAATATTTGATGATATTGTTGATACTGGTGGAAGTTTGTGTGCTGCTGCTAATTTGGTAAAAGCACAAGGGGCAAACAAAGTTTATGCATTTATTACACATGGGTTGTTTAATGGAGATGCAATTGAAAAAATAGAGAAAAGTGATATTGATATTATTTTCACTACAAACACCGTTCCTCAAAACAAAAAATGTAAAAAATTAGAAATTATTAGCATTGCAGACTATTTTGCAAAGTCAATTAAATCAATTCATGAAAATGAAAGTGTTAGTAAACTTTTTTAGCTTCCAAAACAAATTTATACTACTTAGGCATATACTTTGTGTGGGTTCTAATGAAATGGAATCTAAAAGATATAATTAGTATAAACGATTTTTCAAGAGAAGACATTGAATGTGTCCTTTTTAACGCAAAAAAGATGAAATCTCTTTCAAGAGAAAAAAAATCAAAAATCTTAAAAAATAAAGTAGTTGCATCTCTTTTCTTTGAACCAAGTACACGAACGCGTCTAAGTTTTGAAACAGCGATACAAAATCTTGGAGCAAGAGTGGTTGGTTTTGCAGACGGAGGGGTTTCTTCTCAAAAAAAAGGAGAAACATTAAGTGATTCTATAAGCACAGTTGAAAATTATGTTGATGGAATTGTAATGCGACACCCTATTGAAGGGGCAGCAAGAAGGGCCAGTGAAGTTTCCTTAGTTCCAATAATCAATGGTGGAGATGGAGCTAACCAGCATCCAACACAAACTCTTCTGGATCTTTTTACAATAAAAGAAGAATTTAATAGTATTGATGGAATAAAAATTGCATTAGTTGGAGACTTAAAATATGGGCGAACTGTTCACTCTTTAGCACTAGCACTTAATAAATTCAAAAAGTGCAAAATATTTTTTGTTGCACCAGAGCAACTAAAAATGCCACAAGAAATTATGGAAAAATTAACAAATGTGAAAGTAGTTGAAACAGAAAACTTAGAAGAGATCGTTCCAAAAGTTGACATAATATATTCAACAAGAATTCAAAAAGAAAGATTTCCAGATGAAATCGAATATAACAAAGTAAAAGACGCATATGTTATTACCCCTAATACAATTAAGGATGCAAAAAGTAGCATGAGAATAATGCATCCACTACCTCGCGTAAATGAACTAAGTCAAGAGCTTGATGGAACAAAGCATGCCCTTTATTTCAAACAAGCAGGAAACGGAATTCCTGTTCGCGAAGCGCTACTAAAATTATTGTTGGAGGGGAAAAAATGAGTAATGCAATGAAAGAATATGACAAAGAAAAAGATGTGGTCAGATTAAACCCAATAAGTAACGGAACAGTAATTGATCACTTACCTCCTGCAACAGGCCCCACCATAATTAGAATGCTAAAATTAAGTTGTAAAGAACCAATTATGATGGCGGTAAACATTGATTCAAAAAAGAAAGGGAAAAAAGATCTTATCTTTATTGAAGGAAAAGAATTAAATGAAAAAGAAGTGCAAAAACTTGGATTAATTGCTCAAGGTAGTACTTGGAATATTGTAAAAGGAAAAAGAGTTGTTTCAAAAAACAAAATAGAAATGCCAAAAGAAACTACTGGAATAATTGTTTGTAGCAACCCTAAATGTATCACTAATAATGAAACCCTTGAAACAAAATTTACAATAGCAAATAATATGGGAAAATGCCACTATTGTGAACGTGAAATGAACATGAAGGACATTATTAAATCACTTGAGTAAGTTTTGGGGTTTATAAAGACCATTTATAAACCTTGCGCTACCTTTTTAAATTAAAGAGCGTGCTTTAAAAAGCATTAACTCTTTAAAGTTAATTTCTCAAACGTTTGAGAAATGGGGTGAGTAAATTTGAAATATACTGTTGTAAACATGGTTGCATCTGCTTCTTTAGATCAAATGTTAGATCTTTATTCTTTAGCAGTTGGAATACCAAATATCGAGTACGAACCGGAACAATTTCCAGGAGCAATTTTGAAAATAAAAGAACCAAAGGTTTCAATGCTTCTTTTCAAAAATGGAAAAATAATTTGTTCAGGAGCTAGTAACGAAAAACAAATCGAACAAGGAATTCGAAGAGCAAATAAATTGATTCACGATGTCCAAAAAGATATCAAAGTTAAAAGGAATGTTCCTTTTGAAATTGTAAACTTTGTTGCGACAGCATCTCTTGAAATGAATTTAGATTTATTTGAAGTTGCTATGAAATTACCAAATGTTGAATACGAACCAGAACAATTTCCAGGAGCAATTTTGCGACTTGATGAACCAAAACTAACTTTCCTACTTTTCAAGAATGGAAAAATGATTTGCGCAGGAGCAAAGAAAGAAACTCACTTGAAAAAAGGATTAAAAATAGTTGAAGAAATGGTTGGAAAAAAGAAAGTTGGGACAAAATTCCCTAAAAAGAAAACCAAAAAAAAGACAACTAAAAAGAAAACAAAGAAAAAGTAAATAATTATTTGTTAAGGGCTAATAATGCCCTTAAACACTATTTTTTTCAATCCACAAGTAACATTTATAAAGCTTCATATAGGCAATATATACGAAGCGGCCATACCGAGAGGGTAACACCCGGACCCATTCCGAACCCGGAAGTTAAGTCTCTTAGGGATTGGTTTTGGCACTGTTCTTTGTAATGGAGCCTGCCTGATGCTGCTTCACTTTTTGTACGCCCAAATTTGGGCTGAATTTATCCCACTATCTTGTGTTAAATAGACATAGAGAATGTTTAAATTCTTTGGAAGAGTATTTATTTTATGGATTTTAGAAATTTTTTCAAACCTACTTGGAAAAAACTAGGCTGGTTTTTCTTAGTATTTTTTGTTGCACAACTTTATGTGAACATAATAATGTTTTTTGTGCCAACAAGTATTGCTCAAAACTTTATCAATTTTGTTCTTAATCCAGGAGAATTAATCTTACAAAATATGGATGGAATTGAAGGCTCACTCACAACCCCAATCGGAGCTACAATTAGTGTAATGTGGAACTATGTTTTAGCAACTCTTTTAGCAAAAGAAGTGAGTAAAGATAAGGAATAACTGCACATTATTACCAAAACAGAACTGTAACAATTAACTTTATAAATGTG